>NZ_JANQTS010000032.1 GCF_030731595.1 Yoonia sp. | reverse complement strand
GCCGAGCAGATTGCTCTGATGATCAAGCCTAGGTAGCGACGCAGATATCGTCACTGGGAGCGGGACTTGGGTCAAAACAGAGCCGGCCTGGACGTGGGCGAATGATCATCGAATTCGTGAAAGTTACGTCATCCAGATTGGATGCCGAGAACGAGCTCAGATTAAATGAAAATGGCGCGCTATATTCGATTTGGGTTTCAACAAGCACGTTATGGTCGGTAGCGCTGATCAGGGGAAGCCGATTATTGGCATGAAGTTGGGCCAGATCGTTATCATCCAGCACGTCTCCCATGCCAGTATGTCTTGACCAAACGACCCGGAAGGTGTCGTCGACCTGGCGATACTGATAAACAGTCACGCGGAAATCCGGTTGGGCATCTGCGAAGGTCAGAGTCTGCAAGACGGCTCCGACACTGTCCAAATACTCTTGCGTGATGGATGCCTCTTCGCGGCTGAGCATTTCAGTAATTGTGATGGTGGCCCGTGCCGCGTTCGTTTCAACGCGGAAAGCGTCAAAATAAACAAAGGTCGAGAGAAAGACCCACATCAAGATTGGCACCATAAGCACAAGTTCGACCGCGACGGTGCCTTCCTCGCAGTCACGGAATTTCTTGAGATAAGATGTTATGCTATACATTGTTTTTCAGTTCCATCAGGGCGTCCGGAAGGGCTCCACAACAAAGGCTCCCATAGCGACGAGTGCAATCGAGCCAGAGGCTTCTGTGCTTGCGTTGTTTGCGACGATAGCCGCACCAAGCCAAGAAGACGGAAGAAAGGGTTCAACGCGAATACATGCACGCAGGAACATCAAACGATTGTTCGCTGACTGATCGACGGTCACGACCGGCTGGACGACCTGCCCACGGTCAATGCATCGAACATCCGTACTGACAGGCGTCCAGTTCAGCGGGTCTTTCTGGATCAGTTCGATTTCCAGAAGTTCCATACAATTCTGCAACATGAGCGAGACATCGCAAATGCGCTGGCGCAAGATATCGCGCGTCGGGTTCGGGATGTTCCCGATGCGAACCTCACGTACCGTCACGTCTACGCCGCGCTCAAGCATCACGTGACGTGCGGACAGCACACCACTTTCGTAGGTCATGAGGAAAAACCCAAAGAAAACCGGAAACACCAACACAAACTCGACTGATGCGGTTCCTTTGTCGTCACGCAAAAAGCGTGACACAAGGTTTGTGATTTTCTTCAAGTTCATCATTACAGGCTCAATCGCAATGCAGTGATCTGTTCAGAGATGCTTCTAAAGATATCGTCCATACCCGGTTCTCCAGGATTGTTGCTCATCGACGTTCTGAAAGCAAAGGACGGTTGGCTTGCACAGTTGGTCATGTGTGTGTTTTCGGCACCCATCGTCACGGTGTAGATGGTGTAATGCGGCTTTGCCAGGTTGCACAGCTGCGCCATCCATGTGTTGTAAGTCCCTGCACTGGCGGTCGGGTTCGTGATCGCACCTGTGCTTGGACGTGTGGACGAGGGGCGGCCTGTGATTGACGAGTAGTTGCTGCGCCAATAATTCATTGAGTAATCTGCCCAGGTCGTGCGCCATTCGTAGGTATCATAGTAATTATTGTCGACACGCGTTGATGCGACGTTTACGCCATCTGTCATCAGGATAAGATACTTGACTGTATCACCGGCGTTATAATTCGCAGGACGGCTTCCACGGAAGGCCGGATCAATCGCACTGATACCACCCAAGAGATCGCGCATTGAAGGGTCGAGCAAAGACACGCCCCACTTCAGACCCATGTGGATCGAGGTGTTCTGCGTCGGCTGCAGTGCGTTAATGCGCCCTTTCAGCAAATCGGCATCTTGCGAAAGAAGAACAATACCTTCCACGTCGCGTGATGGGCAGACGTACCAACTATTAGCTCGGAAGTACTCGACCTGTTGATAAGTACGCGACGTATCGAATGTCAGTGTGTTGAATTCGGAATTCAAGAAATCGACGCAACGCGATGGATTTGTAAATACGTCTTCACCATCGGCCCATGCGAGTGGATCCGGTGCTACCGACGTAGCATTTCCGTCTTCGTCGTAGTAGATCGGGTCACCATTTTCGTCTTTTTCGGGCTCCTCGTACACTGCATAGCCCACTGCGGGGTCAAACTCGCTAAAGGAACTCCCCGCTTCGCCAATTGCAGAGATCGAGTCAGGTGTCGTCCGTAAGGCCCGATAAAGGTCATCACCGACACTCACATGCTGTGAATAGTTGATCAGGTTGATCGAGATGCGATCCTCGTACTCGGGCAGCAACAGGTCATCGATGAACTGTGATGCCGCGCGCTGCAAGAACCACATTCTGGTCCGCGTCACGGTACTTTGCGAGCCGTCCGCGTTTGTAATCGTTCCCGTGACGTTGTTGCCCATGGAACCAGAGATGTCCAAAACCAGCGATACTTCGACTTTACCGGTACCTTGGATCGCGGTCGCTGCTGCAGGCGCCGACAAAGTATCGATCCCGGCCAAGCGCAGATAGAACGTAGACATGTCGATTTGCGAGTCCACGCGGACTGTCGCACCGGAATCGGTCTTGTCGATAAACGGCGTTCCGACAATCGCGTCGCCATAGCCGGCAGTCTCGAAAAATTCTGTGATAACTTCGGCCGCGTCCCGGTTTTGGTCAAGGCTTGCCGCTGCAAGCACCGCACGGTCGGACACGCTTTGCAACTTTGTGCGTTCGGATTCAAAACGCATGAAATCGACGGCCATACCTCCGACGATCAGCATCGAAATCAGCAACAGAAGGGTCAAAACGATGATCGCCCCATCCTCATCTTTCTTGAGTTGGCTGACCAAAGCCTTCTGCTCGAGATAGGCGCGGCGCATATTCCGCAGCTTCTTGAACTTTGTGTTTCGGTTTTCCGATAGCAGCATTACAAATTCCTCAAAAAGGCATAAGGCGCGCCCCAAGATGTGCACCCATCGTCATTATCAGACTTATTATCATATAAACTACAACGTCATGGCAAAAATTGGACGCTTCACCCCCAAGTGACGAGAAAGTCCAAAGTTCACCAATACATTCCCCCAAAATAGGCGCTACTGTTTGAAAAGTCGAAACAAAAGTCACCCTTTGTGCGCAAAAATTACAAGTTTGGCAAAGAATTGGTAAGTTCGTTCGTTCGATTCTGCGACATTTCTCCGAATCAATCAGGCAAAAGTACGTTTTTGGTCACAATTGGTGGGTTGAGGCAGAACCCTTGGTGGTCGTGTGGGAACCGTCTTTATCTTTTCGGTGCGATGGGGATCCGGGTGGCCTGACAGGGCGTTCATATGGGCGTGCGGGGTGCCTTTTTCACGAAAGTCGCTGCCTGTCTTCGGCATGTCGAAAAGAAGACATGCAATGCCGTCATGCCCTTGCTAGTGTCAGATCGGACCACAGGAGACGCGGCATGGGATACTCTGGCTTTCGGGTGATCAAAGAGGGCCTTTTCGGTCAGAAAGGCTGGAAACCCGTTTGGCGTGATCCCGCACCCAAAGCCGAGTATGATGCCATCATTATCGGCGGCGGCGGGCATGGTCTGTCAACGGCCTACTATCTGGCGAAAGAGCATGGACTGACCAATATCGCCGTGCTTGAAAAGGGCTATATCGGCGGTGGCAATGTGGGTCGCAACACGACGATCGTGCGCGCCAATTATTTCCTGCCCGGCAACTCAGAGTTCTATTCCCACTCTCTCAAACTATGGGAAACAATGGAACAGGAGCTGAACTACAACGTCATGCATTCGCAACGCGGGCTGATCAACCTGTTCCATTCAGATGGCCAGCGCGATGCCTTTGCCCGTCGTGGCAATGCGATGATCAATCAGGGTGACGATGCGATCCTGCTGGACCGCGAGGGCGTGCGCGCCCATCTGCCCTATCTGGATTTCGACAATGTGCGCTTTCCTGTCTACGGTGGCTTGCTGCATCCACGCGGTGGCACGGCCCGCCATGATGCGGTGGCTTGGGGCTATGCGCGCGGGGCGGACCAGCGCGGCGTGGATATTATCCAGAATTGCGAAGTGACCGGCATCGACATCGAGGCTGGTGTTGTGAAAGGCGTGCAGACGACACGCGGCGCGATCAAGGCCAAGAAAGTCGGCATTGTTGTTGCGGGCCGTTCGGGGCAGGTTGCTGCGATGGCAGGGATGCGGTTGCCGATCGAAAGCCATGTTTTGCAGGCTTTTGTGACCGAGGGGCTGAAGCCCGTGATCGACCATGTGGTCAGTTTCGGCATGGGTCACTTCTATATCAGCCAGTCCGACAAGGGTGGTTTGGTCTTTGGCGGCGATCTGGATTTCTACAGCTCTTATGCGTCGCGGGGGAACCTGCCGATGAAAGAGCATGTGATGGATGCCGCCATGACCTTGATGCCGATGATTGGCAAAGCCAAGGTTCTGCGCTCATGGGGTGGTATCATGGATATGACGCCGGACGGATCACCGATCATCGACAAGACGCCCACGACCGGTTTGTTCATTGATTGCGGCTGGTGTTACGGCGGCTTCAAGGCGGTACCGGGCTCCGGTTTCAGCTTTGCCCATCTGATGGCCACAGGAAATCACCATGAACCCGCCGCCAAATATCGGCTGGACCGGTTTCGCACGGGCGTTGGCCTGATGGATGAAGAGGGCACCGGCTCTCAGCACAATTTGCACTAGGAAAAACAATGCGGATACCATGCCCGAATTGCGGCGAGCGCGACAGGCGCGAGTTTTACTATCAAGGCGATGCTGTGGCCTTGAACCGCCCAGCACCCGATGCGGGCCCCCAGGCATGGGATGATTACATCCACAACCGCGACAACCCCGCAGGCGAGACCCGCGACATCTGGTTTCACGAGGCCGGTTGTGGCGCATGGCTGGTGGTAGAACGCAATACGGTGACCCACGCCGTGCATGGTGCCACTTTGGCCGGATTGGTAAAGCGATGAGGTTGCAAAAACCCGAGGCGACCGTCACCTTCACCTTTGACGGGCGGCGCATCAAAGGCGTGGCTGGCGAGCCTGTTTCAGCCGCCCTTTTGGCCAACGGGATCAAACTGGTCGCCCGTTCGTTTAAATATCACCGTCCGCGCGGCGTGATGTCGGCAGGATCAGAAGAGCAGAACGCGCTGGTGACCGTCGGGCGCGGCGCGCAGACAGAGCCGAACCTGCGCGCGACGACTTTGGAGGTCGCAGAAGGGCTGGAGGTGTTCAGCCAGAACGCATGGCCCTCGCTGCGCTATGACATGATGGCCGTGAATGACTTTGTTTCGCCGTTTCTGGCGGCGGGGTTCTATTACAAGACATTCATGTGGCCGCGCAGTTTCTGGGAGAAGCTGTACGAGCCGATCATCCGCCGTGCTGCTGGTCTTGGTGGCCTGAGCGGTGAAACGAACCCTGATGACTATGAAAAGGCTTTCGCCTTTTGCGATGTGCTGGTGATCGGTGCCGGCCCTGCGGGGTTGATGGCTGCGCTGACTGCGGGTCGCGCGGGTGCCGACGTGATCTTGGCCGATGAAGATACGGCCATGGGTGGCCGTCTGCTGCGCGAGCGTGAAGATATGGACGGCAAGCCTGCGGCGGAATGGGTGGCGGCGGCCTTGGCGGAACTGGGTGCAATGAAGAATGTGCGCCTGATGACACGCACGACCGTGACCGGCGCTTACGACCAAGGCACCTATGGCGCGTTGGAGCGTGTGGCGGGGCCGCGTCAGACGGGCAAACCGCTGGAGTGTTTCTGGCGCATCGTGGCCAAGCGCGCGATCTTGTGCGCCGGTGCCTTGGAGCGCCCGATTGCTTTCCCCAACAATGACCGCCCGGGCATCATGATGGCCAGCGCCGTGCGCGCCTATGTCAACCGCTGGGGTGTGGCCCCGGGCAAGGCTGTCACGATCTTTGGCAATAACGACGATGCCCATCGCACCGCCCGTGATCTGGTCGCGGCAGGGATCAAGGTCGCCGCCCTGATCGACAGCCGCGATGACGCCAAAGTCTCGGGTGATTATCCCATTTATACGGGCGGGCAGGTCACCGCCACCAAAGGCCGGCATGGATTGGAAAGCATCACGATCACCCATAGCGGCGGGACGCGGACCATCCGCACGGATTGTCTGGCCATGTCCGGTGGCTGGAACCCGACGGTGCATTTGACCTGCCACATGAACGGACGGCCGACATGGCGCGAGGATATCGCGTCCTTCGTGCCGACCCCTGACAGTATTCCCGGTCTGGTCGTGGCAGGCGCCTGCAATGGGGCGTTCAGTACGGCGGCTTGTTTAGCCGAAGGCGCGGCGGTTGCCGCTGACGTGGCTCAGGGCCTTGGGTTAAACGCCGCAGTGACATTGCCAGCCGCCGATGACGGGGCTTACGCCATCACGCCGCTTTGGGCTGTGCCGGGCAAGGGCCGCAAATGGATTGATTTCCAGAACGATGTCCATGTGAAGGATATCAAACTGGCCGCGCAAGAGAATTTCCGTTCGGTCGAGCATATGAAACGCTATACGACCCAAGGCATGGCCCCCGATCAGGGAAAGTCATCCAATGTGGTGGCTTTGGCGGTGCTGGCCGATGCAACGGGGCGCGGCATTCCCGAGACGGGGACGACCACGTTCCGCCCGCCCTATGTACCGGTTTCGATTGCGTCCATGGGGGCCGGCAGCCAGGGCAAGGGCTTTGCGCCGGAGCGCTTCACCACCTCGCATAAGGCGACGGTTGATCGTGGCGCGCCGATGATCGAAGCAGGGCTTTGGTATCGTCCCAGCTATTTCCCCGTGCAGGGCGAAACCCATTGGCGGCAGTCTTGTGACCGCGAGGTGGGCTATGTGCGCAATACGGTTGGGATTTGCGATGTCTCGACTTTGGGCAAGATTGACATCCAAGGGCCGGATGCCGCTACGCTCTTGGATTTCGTCTATACCAATATGTTTTCCACCCTTCCCGTGGGCCGCGTCCGCTATGGTCTGATGTTGCGCGAGGACGGTCATGTGCTGGATGACGGCACCACCGCGCGGCTGGGCGCGCAGCATTTCGTGATGACGACGACCACGGCGGCGGCGGGTCTGGTGATGCGCCATCTGGAGTTTGTCTTGCAGGTCTTGCGGCCTGATCTGGATGCGAAGGTCATCTCGGTCACGGAACAATGGGCGCAGTTTGCCGTGGCGGGGCCGCAGGCCCGGACCTTGCTGAATACGGTTCTGGATCAAGAGCTTACAGATAAGGACTGGCCGTTCATGGCCTGCGGTCCGGTCGGCGTCTCCGGCGTGCAGGGGCGGCTTTTCCGGATCTCGTTTTCGGGCGAACATGCCTATGAGGTGGCGGTGCCGTCGCGCTATGGCGAGAGCCTGTTCCGGTTGCTTGTGGCGCAGGCCGAGGTGATGGGCGGCGGGCCTTACGGGATGGAGGCGTTGAACGTTCTGCGGATCGAGAAGGGCTTTATCACGCACGCCGAAATCCACGGGCGCACGACGGCCTTTGATATCGGTTTCGAGCGGATGGTGAGCGCCAAGAAAGACTGTATCGGAAAGGCGGCGGCTTCACGTCCCGGGCTATTGGGCGCGGGGCGTCAGCAGTTGGTCGGGCTGCGCGCCAAGGGCGCGGATCATGTTCTGACAGCCGGGGCGCATTTGTTTGAAAAGGCAGCACAGGAAGTGCGGACCAATAGCCAAGGCTATGTGACCTCGGTCTGTTATTCGCCGACGCTGGACACCTATCTGGCGCTGGCTTTCCTTGAGAATGGCCGTGCGCGCCATGGTGAGGTGATCAAGCTGCGCGATCATTTGCGCAACATAACCGAAGAGGTCGAGGTCTGCGATCCTGTCTTTTTTGATCCAACCGGAGGGCGTGCCCGTGGCTAGTTTGATTGCTCTGACGCCCTGTGCCGGGCTGTTGCCGATGACGGAAGGCGAGATCGCACTAACAGAAGTGACCCATGATCGCCTGATGTCGGTCGCGCCCTTTGCAGGGCAAGACAAGGCGGTGTCGGACAGGTTGAAAGCGCAGGTGGGGAGCACGCTGCCCGCGCCAAACCGCAAGGCGGGGCCTGTGCAATGGTTCGGCCACGGCACTTGGCTGGTGTCCGATACGGTGGAGCTTGAGGGGCTGGCGGCGGTGACCGATCAAACGGATGCCTGGGCCACGGTGCAGATCGCGGGCCAAGGTGTCGAGGATGTCCTTGCCCGATTGGTGCCCGTTGACCTGCGGGCCACGGTCTTCAAAAAGGGCCATACGGCGCGGACGATGCTGGCGCATATGTCGGTCGCCGTGACCCGCGTGGGTCCTGCGGCCTTCGAGATCATGGTGATGCGGTCGATGGCGGCCACTTTGGTCCATGACCTGCAGGTGGCGATGCGCGGGGTTGCGGCGCGCTAAATCAAAATCCGGTGGATTTTGATGCCTCCGGCGGGGATATTTGCGCTCGGAAGAAGGATTGGCCTTTGCGCTGAATTGGCCGATACTGTGCCAATGAGTCTGCCACCCGGTTTCCTTGATGAATTGCGCAATCGGCTGTCCTTGGGGCAGGTCGTGGGGCGCAAGGTCATGTGGGATACCCGCAAGTCCAATCAGGGCAAAGGTGATCTTTGGGCCTCTTGCCCCTTCCATCAGGAAAAATCCGCGAGCTTTCATGTCGATGACCGCAAGGGGTATTATTACTGCTTCGGCTGCCATGCCAAAGGCGATGCGATTTCCTTTGTCCGCGAGACCGAGAATGTCGATTTCATGGAAGCGGTGAAGATACTGGCGGCAGAGGCGGGGATGCCAGTTCCGCAAAGCGATCCGCGCGCGCAGGAAAAAGCGGACGCCCGCACCGTTCTGGTCGATGTAATGGAGCAGGCGGTGCAGTGGCACCGGTTGCAGTTGCAGACGGCTGCTGCGGCCGAGGCGCGTGATTATCTGGCGCGCCGTGGCCTGAGTCCCGAGGCGCAGGCGCGCTGGGATATCGGTTTCGCCCCGGCGAGTGGCGGGGTGCTGGCGCATTTGACCGGCAAGGGCCTTGACCAGAAGCTGGTGATTGATGCCGGTCTTGCCGCCGAGAGTGATCGTGGTGGCGCACCCTATGACCGCTTCCGTGGCCGCATCATGTTTCCGATCCGCGATGCGCGGGGGCGCGCAATTGGTTTTGGTGGCCGCGCGATGGACCCCAACCATCCGGCCAAATATTACAATTCGCCCGAGACAGCCCTTTTTGACAAAGGGCGGAGCCTTTATAACCACGGACCAGCGCGTGAGGCCGCAGGCAAGGGCCAACCGCTGATTGTGGCCGAAGGCTATATGGATGTGATCGCCTTGTCCGAGGCAGGTTTCACCGCGACGGTGGCCCCCTTGGGGACGGCAATAACCGAAGACCAGTTGCGCCTGATGTGGCGGATGGCACCTGAACCGATCATCGCGCTGGACGGGGATACCGCCGGACTGCGGGCCGCGATGCGGGTGATTGATATTGCGCTGCCGATGCTGGAGGCGGGGCAATCCTTGCGCTTTGCCCTGATGCCGGAAGGAATGGACCCTGATGACGTGATCAAGGCGCAGGGCCAAGGGGCGATGCAGAAAATCCTCGATCAGGCCATCCCGATGGTGCAATTGCTGTGGCAACGCGAGACCGAGGGCAAGATTTTCGACAGCCCCGAGCGCAAGGCGGCCTTGGACAAGGCGCTGCGCGAAAAGATCAAGCTGATTCAGGACCCGTCAATTCGCAACCACTATGGGCAGGCGATCAAAGACATGCGCTGGGCCCTGTTCAGCACACGCAAGCCGGCCAGCACGCGCCGGGCCACGCAAGGGTGGCGGGGCAATCTGGACCCTTGGAAACGCGACATCAGTCCGGTTGCCGGAGCGCGTGCATCTGCATTGGCGGCGGGTACGGCGGATCAGGATCACATGCGCGAGGCGGTGATCTTTGCCACGCTGATCGTAGCGCCCGGTATCGCCCTGGAATTTGAGACCGCGCTGGAGCAGATGCACGCCCGTGACCCGATGCACCGCGAATTGCACGCATGTATCTTGCGTCACCTTGGTACAAAGGACCTGCGCGGCGCGATTATACAGGACTTGGGCGCTGATCCCCTTGAAAAGCTCTTTGCGCAAAGCCATGTGGCCATTAGCCCCGCAGTGCGCCGTGGCGGTGAGACAGAGGTTGCGCGACTTTGCCTTGCAGAAGAATTTGCAAAGCTTTCGGCCCGCCGTGGACATGCCCGCGAAATCGAAGACGCCGTCGAAGATTTGAAAGGTGTCACGGATGAGGGGCTGACTTGGCGGCTGGCACAGGCCTCTGCCGCGCTGGACAAGGCGGGACGGGGTGACAATGAGGACAAGGCCGAATATGCGGTGGGCCAGAACGGGGCACGGATGAAGAAAGACGAGCAATCGGCGCTGGACCAACTTTTGCAGGATATCGACTTTGCCAAAGGCCGTGGCCGCTCTAAATCGTAGTCTGGGCAACAGACTTTAAAAACAAGGTGTACTGACCTTGCGAATCACCCGAATGCGGGATTGATTCGAATGAAACCGAATCAGCCGAATCGCTTTGGCTTGAAATTACGCTTTTGAAAGGGCTTCCTGAATGGCCGCGAAAGACACCGATGACCGTAAAGATGCAGACCAGGACGGTGATATCAGCCTTGATATGAGCCAAGCGGCGGTCAAACGGATGATCGCTGATGCGCGCGAGCGGGGCTATATCACCTATGACCAGCTGAACGCGGTACTGCCGCCAGAGCAGGTGTCGTCTGACCAGATCGAAGACGTGATGTCGATGCTCTCGGAAATGGGCATTCAGGTGACCGAGGAAGAAGAAAGCGAAGAAAGCGACGAACTGCAGGGCGGTACGGATATCGCAACGATTGCAGGCTCGCGCGAAGTCACGCTTGGCGGGGCCGAGGCTGAAAAGCTGGACCGCACTGATGACCCTGTGCGCATGTATTTGCGTGAAATGGGATCGGTCGAACTGCTTTCCCGCGAAGGCGAGATCGCGATTGCGAAACGTATCGAGGCGGGCCGTAACACGATGATCCTTGGGCTGTGCGAAAGCCCGCTGACCTTTCAGGCGATCACGATCTGGCGCGACGAACTTTTGTCCGAAGACATTTTGCTGCGCGACGTGATTGATCTTGAAACGACCTTTGGCAACCAGCTTGGCGAAGATGGCGTGGACGAGGCCGTGGTCTCTGCGCCCGCCGGCGACAGCGATGACAGGTCCGAATCCGCGCAAGAGCTTGATGCCGATGGCAACCCGATTGCCAAGGATGATGAAGATGACGACGACGATCAGGCCAATATGTCGCTGGCCGCGATGGAGGCCGCGCTCAAGCCCCGCGTGCTTGAAACGCTTGAAGTGATTGCACGCGACTTTGCCATGCTCTCTGACATGCAAGATGCCCGCATGTCGGCCACATTGAACGAAGATTCGTCATTTTCTGACAAGCAAGAAACAAAATATCAGACCCTGCGGTCCGAAATCGTGCAGTTGGTGAATTCTCTGCACCTGCACAACAACCGCATCGAGGCCCTGATCGACCAGCTTTACGGGATCAACCGCCGGATCATGGCGATCGACAGTTCCATGGTGAAGCTCGCCGATCAGGCACGTATCAACCGCCGCGAATTTGTCGATGCCTACCGTGGTCGCGAGTTGGACCCGAACTGGCTAGAGGATATGGCGGCCAAATCGGGCCGTGGCTGGCAGATGATGGTCGAGAAATCGACCGGCAAGATCGAAGAGTTGCGCGGCGACATGGCCCAGGTTGGGCAATACGTCGGTGTCGATATCACCGAATTCCGCCGCATCGTGCAGCAGGTCCAGAAGGGCGAAAAAGAGGCGCGTCAGGCCAAGAAAGAAATGGTCGAGGCGAACCTGCGTTTGGTTATCTCTATCGCCAAGAAATACACAAACCGTGGTTTGCAGTTCCTTGACCTCATTCAGGAAGGCAACATCGGTCTGATGAAGGCCGTTGATAAATTCGAATACCGTCGCGGTTATAAATTCTCGACCTATGCGACATGGTGGATCCGTCAGGCGATCACCCGGTCTATTGCCGATCAGGCCCGCACGATCCGTATTCCGGTCCATATGATCGAAACAATCAACAAGCTGGTCCGCACTGGTCGCCAGATGCTCCATGAAATCGGCCGCGAACCGACCCCAGAGGAATTGGCAGAAAAGCTGCAAATGCCTTTGGAAAAGGTCCGCAAAGTCATGAAAATCGCCAAAGAGCCGATCTCTCTCGAGACGCCGATTGGTGACGAGGAAGACAGCCAGCTGGGTGACTTCATCGAGGACAAGAACGCGATTCTGCCGCTGGACTCTGCTATTCAGGAAAACCTGAAGGAAACCACGACCCGCGTTCTGGCCTCGCTGACCCCGCGTGAAGAGCGGGTGCTGCGGATGCGCTTTGGCATCGGCATGAACACCGACCACACGCTGGAAGAAGTGGGCCAGCAGTTCAGCGTGACCCGCGAACGTATCCGCCAGATCGAAGCAAAGGCGCTGCGCAAGCTCAAGCACCCAAGCCGGTCACGCAAGTTGCGGTCGTTCTTGGATCAATAGAACAGGGGGGCTTATGGCGCTCTTTTCCAAACTCTTCGGCGGCGGTAAGACACCCGAGGCATCGCCGCCCGAGACTTACAAAGACTTTGCAATCTTTGCTGTTCCTCTCAAAGAGAGCGACGGTTGGAGGATTTCGGCCCGGATCGAGAAGGACGGACAGACCTATACGCTGATCCGCGCCGATGTCATCCAGTCAAAAGAGCAGGCCGATGCGGCCTCTATCGCCAAGGCAAAACAAATGATCGACGAGCAGGGTGATCGGCTGTTCAGCTAGGTCTCGGCGCGCATTTCATCCGATCACGCCTTGCTCCCCAAGCATTTACGATCGTGTGACATCGGGTTTCAGCAGATTGAAAAGCGGGTCAATCAGGCGCACATCCTCAGCTGAAAGGATGTTCAGATGACCAAACTGTCGATTACACTTGCCTCTGTCGCTCTGTCGCTCGCCTATGCCCCGGCAGCACTGGCTTACAGTATCGAGCCCGCCTCTGACATGCTGCACCAGATTATTCAGGGCGCGCCACATGCTATTCAAACAGAGAAACTGTCCGACGCCTGCATCCTTGAAAGTGACGCGGACCTCGCGAGCCTACTGGGGCTACCTGCGGGCTTGGCCATTGACCCAAAAGACGGTGCGCAAACTGCTTTGGCTTGTGCTGGAGGATAGTCCCGCCTACGTTTGAGCTTGGTTGCGCGGGCACAGATAGTTAGCGAATGCAGACAAGGTTCATCATTGCCACCTCTGGCCCCGGGCTTTACGAGATAACGGCCCAAGTCGGCGACTGGGTGCGGGGCACAGGGCTTCTCACCCTGTTTGTCCAGCATACATCGGCCAGTCTGCTTATTCAGGAAAATGCGGACCCTGAAGTGCGCACCGACCTGCAGAATTACTTTTCCCGCCTTGTGCCGCGCAGCACTGACCCCGCGATGTCCTATCTGACCCATACCTACGAGGGCCCCGATGATATGCCCGCGCATATCAAGGCGGCCCTTTTGCCGACACATCTGAGTATTCCGGTCACTGATGGGCGTCTGGCCTTGGGACGGTGGCAGGGGATATATCTCTTCGAGCACCGCGACCGCCCGCATCACCGTCACGTCGCGGCGCATCTGGCCTAATCACTGCTCGACCGAGTCCCAAACGCAACGGTTTCGATCCTCTATCTTGCGGTCCAAAATGCCCCCTACCCAAAACCTGTCACGGTTCATATAGTGCCTGTGGATAAATGGGGCCGCGACACAAGCAATAGACCCCAGTTGAACTATGAGGACTTATCATGCGTTGCCCATTTTGCGGAAATGTTGACACACAGGTCAAAGACAGCCGCCCCGCCGAGGACCATGTTGCGATCCGTCGCCGCCGTTTCTGCCCCGCATGCGGTGGCCGCTTTACCACCTACGAGCGGGTGCAGTTGCGCGACCTCGTCGTGATCAAGACGAACGGGCGCCGCGAAGACTTTGACCGCCCCAAACTGGAACGCTCGATCCGGATTGCGCTGCAAAAGCGTCCTGTCGATCCAGAGCGTATCGACCAGATGATCAGTGGCATCGTGCGCCGCCTTGAAAGTTTGGGCGAGACCGATATTCCTTCGGGCACGATCGGCGAGATCGTGATGGAAAGCCTCGCCCGGATCGACACTGTGGCCTATGTGCGCTTTGCCAGCGTCTACAAGAACTTTCAGGCGGCGGATGATTTCGACAAATTCGTCAGCGAATTGCGCCCCGATAACAACGCCGAAGACGAGTGACCCCCGCGGCGGACGCCCGGTTCATGGCGCTGGCCCTGTCTTTGGGCCGGCGCGGCATGGGGCGTGTCTGGCCTAATCCTGCTGTCGGTTGTGTCATCGTCAAAGACGGCCAGATCATCGGTCGCGGCTGGACAGCTGATGGCGGCCGGCCACATGCCGAAACCCGTGCACTTTTGCAAGCGGGGCATGATGCCGAGGGCGCAACCGCCTACGTGACCCTTGAGCCCTGTTCCCATCATGGCCAGACCCCGCCTTGTGCCAGTGCTTTGATCGCGGCCAAAGTCGCGCGTGTGGTGATCGCTACCGGTGATCCCGATCCGCGTGTGGCGGGGCGCGGTGTCGCGATGCTGAAAGAGGCGGGTATTGCTGTCACCTTTGGTGTGTGCGAAGCCGCTGCACGTGCCGATCACGCGGGGTTCTTGCAGCGCGTGACCGCGCGACGCCCCTTTGTGACGCTCAAACTTGCGGGCACGCTTGATGGCCGCATCGCCACCGCTACAGGCGAGAGCCAGTGGATCACGGGGCCAGAGGCACGCCGCGCGGTGCATATGATGCGCGCGCGCCATGATGCGGTGATGGTGGGCGCAGGCACGGTGCGGGCTGATGATCCTTCGCTGACTGTGCGGGGGCTTGGTATCGACCGGCAGCCGCTGCGGGTTGTCGTGTCGCGGGCGATGAAAATCAGTGCCGCGTCACAACTGGCCCGAACCGCCAATGAGGTGCCCGTCTGGTTGTGCCATGGTGAAGGGGCTGATGTGATCGCGTGGACGGCGCTGGGGGCCAAAAGCCTGCCTTGCACCGTCTCTGCCGGTCAGGTTGATCCTGTGGCGGTCATGACCGCACTCGCTGATGCAGGCCTCACCCGTGTCTTTTGCGAGGGCGGGGGGATGCTGGCGGCCTCTTTGCTGAACGCGGGGCTGGTCGATGAACTGGTCGTTTTCTCTGCCGGAGCCGCGATTGGGGCCGAAGGGACGCCGATGCTGGCTGCGATGGGGATCGACCGGCTTGCCAATGTGCCAAGGTTCAAGCTGGAAAGCCTGACCCGCGTTGGCGCAGATGTCTGCCATATCTGGCGCAAGACCTGATCAGCGCCACAGGTAGGCGTAGCTGGCAAAAAGGCCCTGCAATTTGGCAAGGCTCCGGTTAAAGCGGCCGGGCTTTGGCAGGTCATCATTCTCGATCCGGTCGACGATGACTTCGACGGGACAGGCAAGGCCGGTGACGGGATCGAAATAACGCGGATAGGCGATGAGCGTGGCATGGACCAAGGCGGCCAGATCGACACGGGCCTGACGGCGCGGGATCGGCATCGCGCGGTCATCGGTCAGGCCCCAGCCTGCATAGAAGGGCGATCCAAGGCAGGTCACCGCGCGCCCCCGCAACAAGGCCTCGAACCCCAGCAAAGAGGTCATGGTCCAGACCTCGTCCACCGCGTTGATTGCGGCGATGGGATCGGTGTTGCGCAGGATGACATCGGCCAAAGCTTCGGCATCCGCCACCTTGCCGGGCCGTAAGCCCGCTTCGACATCGGGGTGCGGTTTGTAGATGATCACAGCCGCCGGATTGGATTTTCGCACAGCCGCCAAGAGACCCGCGTTGTCGGTCACATCAGAGGTGCCAAGCCTGACAGAGGCATCATCCTCCACCTGACCCGGCACCAAGATCCGCCGCCCCTTGGGAAGCTCTGGCAGGGGATCGCTGCGCAGATTGTACTTGGAAAGCCCCGCATCGACGATGCGCGCGATCAGGGCTGTGGCGCGGTCTCTTTCGAATTCTGTCAAACTATCTGCGGCATTGATCAGATGTTCCAGACGGCTGGGGCGGGTCGCGTCGTAGTAGATGCCCACATCGTCGAGCACCAGACTAAGCGGGGCGATCAGATCAGCGCCGAGCCCGCGCGAACGCAAGAAACCGTCCTCGACCAGCACTGCGTCATCCACGCCGCTGCTGGCCCAGTGCATCAGACGCCGGTTCGTGGCCTTTGCCTTGGCGAAGGCCCCCTCCCGCTTGGTGAAGATCACGCGCTGTGGTCCGCCGAATATCTGTTGCAACGGTTTACGTTTCCACAGCCGGATATCGGCGGCAATCCAGCCTTGATAATCATCCCGCCAAGCGGCCGCCTGACTGGCCAAGGTCGCTGCGGCCTCTTCAAAACTGCACAAACGGTCGTGGAACGGGTCGTGCCATTTGGGGTAAAGTATCATGGCACCCGCAAAAAGTTGCGCCCGTGTCAGGGTGCGCTGTCGTCTTTGCAAAGGCTTGCGGTCGTCGGTCAGCCCCCAGCCCATATAGAAAGGCTGTCCAAAGACCACAGGTTTGTGCCCTGCAAGGATCGCCTCGAAACCCAGTTGCGAACTGACCGTATAGACCGCAATTGCGCCGTCCAGCAGTGCCCAAGGCGAAAGGGGGGCATCACACAGGCTGATCCGGTCAGTTGCGTCCGTCTGGGTAAAATACCCTTCGCGATGCCCGGCCACCGTTTCAGGATGTGTCTTGATGATGATCGGCGCTACGGGATGCTCGGTCTGCGCATAAAACAGCATTTCGCGGAACGTGTTGCTGTCAGCACCGCTGGCCTTGATAGACGCATCCTTGCGGGTCTGGTCGATGACCAGAACATAGCCGGGATCGGGGACCGCCAGCTTGGGATCAAAGGCGTTGTATTTTGACAGTTGCGCCGTCTTGAGTGTCGCGATCCCTGCCTTGGCGCGGTTCAGAAGGGCGGTGTCATCCAAAGGGTCCTCAGAGAGGATGACCTCAAGATCAGAGGGCGTGCTGGGGTCGAAATGCACACCGCGCCGGTCGATGTTCAGGCCAATGGCGGGCGCACCGTCGCGGCCGAGCCTGACCGACCGCAGAAAACTGTCTTCGACCCGCACGATCCCTGCACCTTGATGCGCGGCCACCGCTTCGCCGCGCGGGGCGGTGGGGCTGTGGCCCCAGACGCCCACAAGGTCATCGGGGCCGGGTGCGCCAAGGCGAATGTCATAGCCCGCCAGATCCATGATCCGGCGGACGCGGCCTTCGGTCAGAAAGCCGCCGTTATAGACATAAAGATTCTTGCGCTTGTCCTCGTTCATGGGCTGCACGCTACGCCAGCGCCTAGTCGTTCACAACGCGCAACGTGGCAGGTGGACTCACCGGTTTGGTCAGCAGGGCATCATAGGGATCAGCCTTGTGTAGCATCATGTCGACCAGCTGGCGCAAAAGCTGCTTGCGGCCTTTGGCCGAATAAAAGCCACCCGGAACCTGACTGGTTTCCAGCAGGAACTGGCGGTATTCGCGGTAGGCCTTGGCGTCGGGGCGTTTGGGGTTTGCAAAGAAATCCGCCAGCGATTGCCGAGAGACAAACTCGGGCTTGTTATAGACCGCATCCCCGAAGGATTTCAGCGGTATGCCGCGCCAGAGCACCTGTTGGCCGGCAGTGGAATTGACGGTGACCGCAGAGCGCGCTTCGCCAAGGATTTGTGCAAGCTTGCCCCCGCGCAGATAATGGACGCGGTCATAGATGCCTTGTGCTTTGGACATATCGCGGATCATCCGGCGCAAGGGCGATTGCCCGTTCTCGAGCGGATGGGCCTTGAACACCAGATGATGATGCGGCGGCGCGCCTTTGGCAAAACCTTCAATGACCAGCGCAATGAAGGCCTCCATATCCTCAAAGGGCGAATGGGCCTGAAAACTGGCATCATGTTCAAGCTGTAACAGGGCGACGTGATAGGGATAGCCACCCGCCTTGATCCGCTGGGTGGCCCACATCCGATGCAGCGCAAGCAGAGGCATCAGCACGAGCCGTTTGGTGTATAGAAAGGCCTCTTTCCAGACAGGCAGGGCGCGGTGCGCACGAAATCCCGGATAGCGCCCGTTCCGAAACATCACAAACCAGTGGTAGAGCGCCCCGTAAAAGATGTGCTGGCGCATGTCGCCCCATTGCGCGGGCGGGGTCGGCATATCCACGTCCGATCTGGCGAGCCGGTCCTGCATGTCAGCCACGGAAAAATCCATCAGGCGGGAATAGCCATTGCTGCCGCCGCGTTCGTAAGTGACCCAATAAGGGCGCAAATACCCTTCCTCGAACACATGCACCCGCAGGCCCGCGGCTTTGGCTTGCCGCACTGCCTCGGCATGGGTTGGGCGGGTGTCGCCGTAAAGCACGATATCGGTGATCCTATGGGCGGTCAGAAGTTCAGACAGGGCTTCTGGCCAGACCTCGGGGCTGTCGCGGAAGGGGATATAGCCGTCCATCCGCCCCCAGAAGGCCGCATCGCCCGCATTGAAACCCACACGCCACACTGGAACGCCCGCCTTGCGCAGCATCCGGCCCAGCTGGCGAAAGAAGGGTCCATGCGGCCCTTGCAGGAAAAGGAAGGCGCGGTCTTGGGGCATGATCGGGTCTGGTGCGCTTGTGGTTGTTGAGGTCGGTATGTTCCAAATAACTGACCTTATTGTGGCAAGCTTGCAAGTCCGTTGCCTTGCCCGTGGTGCTCTGAACCGCTAGATCAGGGCAAACAGACAAAGGAACCCCAGATGTTTACAGGGATCGTCACAGATATCGGTACAGTGCTTGCGCTGGAACAACGCGGCGACCTGCGGGCCCGCATCGGCACGGGGTATGACGTGAGCGGAATTGATATCGGGGCCTCGATTGCCTGTAATGGTGTTTGCCTGACTGTCGTGGCTTTGGGGCAGGTGCCGCAGAACTGGTTCGAGGTCGAGATTTCAGCCGAAACAGTGGGTGCCACCAACGTAGGTGGCTGGGTCGAAGGAGGACGGCTCAACCTCGAGCGGGCCTTGAAGGTTGGCGACGAGTTGGGCGGGCATATCGTGTCGGGCCATGTGGACGGGGTCGCCGAAGTGATCGGTCTGCGCGACGAGGGCGACAGCACACGGGTCACTTTCCGTGCGCCTGATGCCTTGGCACGCTTCATTGCGCCCAAAGGGTCCGTGGCGCTCAATGGCACATCTCTGACCGTGAACGAGGTGGATGGGGCGACCTTCGGGATCAATTTCATTCCCCATACCAAGGTGGCGACAACCTGGGGGGATGTAGCACAGGGCGATCTGGTCAATCTGGAGATCGACACCATGGCAAGGTACGTGGCGCGGTTGCGGGAATATGCCGGATGAAACCGCTGGTTCTTGCCTCCATTGAAGATGAAGGTGGGGATCGCTGCATTGACATCGTGCAGTTGACGGACGGGACGTTTACGTTTCGAGAGTGCAGGCGCGATCCAGAAGACGGGCATGGCTGGCGGTATCTGTCGGAAGCTGAGCCGCCAAAGTTTGAGAGTGAGGCGTCGGCCCGCAAAGCCGCCGCTGAAACAGTGGGATGGATGTGAGGATGGTGGCTGGGATCGGGCATAACTCGGGGCGGGTCGATGAGCCGGGGCAGAGCTGGCGCAAATACGTCTGGACCAAGGCCCGCAAGGATTTGATGCCGACGCTGCCGATTGAAGTGGTCCGCTTGCGGGTACGACGTGCCGCCGAACTGGGTCTGCCCTACAAGACCTATGCCGGGATCAGAGCCTGTACCGGCCATGATCTGATCGGGTTTCTGTTTTCCAACAATGCTTTGCAGGTTTTGCGCGACGGCCAGGAGATGCCGGTGGATCGTGCCGCGCGGCTGGGCGCGCTTGTCCGTGCAGACCGGACAGGCGTTGCACATAGACCAGTCACGCCGACCTATCTGGGCGGCTTATCCGGTCTGGACCGCGCGTTTGCGGCGCCTGCGTTTAACCAGTCATGGTCCGCGATGCGCGATCAGGTGCGCGCGATTGTCACCGCACAGGGGCAACCTGCGGACCGGTTTGTGATTGTGGGTGACACCGCGTTTGAGCGCGAATGGGCGGAAGCAGCGCGGACCGCCGGTTATTTGCAAGCTGACGCGTTCTTTGCCTAGGGTGGATCAGGATCCACCTGACGTTGAAGCCTCCGCAATGCTAAGGCGCTTTTCAATCTGGCGGGGCTGGGCTATCTGGCAGACAAGACTTCTTTGGGGATGCAGATGAACCAGAAATTTGAAACACCCGGCCCGGTCGAACTTGATTGGTCAGAGGCGATCAGCAAGATCGAGGACATCATAGAGGATGCCCGTAACGGCCGGATGTTCATTCTTGTGGACCATGAGGACCGCGAAAACGAAGGCGATCTGGTGATCCCCGCCCAAATGGCCACCCCTGATGCGATCAATTTCATGGCCAAGCATGGCCGCGGGTTGATTTGCCTGACCCTGCCCGGCTCACGGATCGACGCGCTGGGCCTGCCGCTGATGGCCTCGCATAACTCGTCCCGGCACGAGACAGCTTTTACAGTCAGCATCGAGGCCCGCGAGGGTGTAAGCACCGGCATTTCCGCGCATGACCGCGCCCGTACCGTCGCCACCGCCATTGACGCTTCTAAAGGGGCTGCGGATATCGCGACTCCCGGTCACGTATTCCCTTTGCGTGCGCGCGATGGTGGCGTTCTGGTTCGTGCAGGCCACACCGAAGCCGCCGTGGATATCAGCCGCCTTGCCGGCCTGAACCCATCCGGTGTCATTTGCGAGATCATGAAAGAAGACGGCGAAATGGCCCGCCTGCCGGACCTGATTGCCTTTGCCCAGTTGCATAACCTCAAGATCGGCACGATCAGCGACCTGATCGCCTATCGCCGCCGTCATGACAACCTTGTGCGCGTCCGCGAAAGCCGCACGATCCAGTCCGAATTTGGCGGTACCTGGGAAATGCGGATTTATACCGACGAGACCCAAGGGGCGGAACATATCGCCCTGATCAAGGGCGATATCAGCACGCCTGATCCTGTTTTGGTCCGCATGCATGCGATGGACCCGATGCTGGATGTGGTCGGTGTCGGCCCCAAAGGGCGGCGGAACGAATTTGGCGATGCGATGGAGCTGATCGCGGCCGAAGGGCGCGGTGCGCTTGTGCTGCTGCGCGATCTCGACATGAAGCTGGACACCACCGAAGACGTCTCGCCGCAGACCCTGCGGCAATACGGCTTGGGCGCGCAGATCCTCAGCTCGCTGGGCCTGCACAAGATTGAATTGCTCACAAACTCGCCCAAACCCAAAGTGGTCGGGCTTGATGCTTACGGTTTGGAGATCGTCGGCACCCGCAAAATCTCGGAGATCGGATAATGGCCGGACCGTCGCACTATATCATGCCTTTGCCGGAGTTTGACAAACCGGTGAAGATCCTGATCGTGGCCTCTCCTTATTACAAGGATATTTCGGACAACCAGATCGCAGGCGCCAAGGCCGAGATCGAGAAAGCCGGTGCCACTTGGGACTTGGTCGAAGTGCCCGGTGCGCTGGAAATCCCGACCGCCATCGGAATCGCCGAGCGGATGAGCAACTTTGACGGCTATGTCGCCCTAGGCTGCGTGATCCGCGGTGAAACAACCCATTACGATACCGTCTGCAATGACAGCAGCCGTGCTGTGCAACTGCTTGGCCTTCAGGGTTTGTGTATCGGAAACGGCATCCTGACAGTGGAAAACCGCACGCAGGCCGAAGTGCGCGCCGATCCTGCCCAGATGAACAAAGGCGGCGGGGCTGCGGCTGCGGCCTTGCACCTGATCGCCTTGGCGCGCAAGTGGAACAAGGCCGAAAAGGGCGTGGGCTTTACACGTGAATTCCTCATGGCCGGTGATGCGGGCTCTGAGACTTCGGCCTAGCGGACCATGATCCGAGGCGCTGGCGGACATGGGTCTTTGCCACGAGACTTCATCCCGCAGCTTGCCCTTGAGGCTTTTGACAAAGCTGTTCTGCTGCGGCGTTCTCGGGAATTGTCTTTATCACATCGCGCATATTTGCATCATCGCGACGACGCGGCAGTTATCGCGCCAAAGATCGCGCGTTGCGATCAAAAGACCTGTTCTAAGGGGAAACGGTGCTCGTGGGAGCGGGCTTAGCGCAGGGGTAAAACAAAAGAGCCGAGGGTTCCGTTTCGTTTCTTGTGCCACCTTTGTGTTCATACCTGCCAGTGTGAATGTCACCGCAGATAGATCCCCCAAAAACAAACAAGGACCGCAACTTGCGTTGCAGTCCTTTGTCTGGTTTCCGAATTGGAGCGGGCGAAGAGATTCGAACTCTCGACCCTAACCTTGGCAAG
>NZ_JANQTS010000031.1 GCF_030731595.1 Yoonia sp. | reverse complement strand
GCTGAGTACCTGTTATGCCGAGCTCTTTCGCTATGCTGCCTTGCGTCGCTCCGGGTGGACCTGTCACGTATTTGTGCCGCTCCAGGTGCTCGTTTAAGCCACTTTGCGTTCGAAGGCGACCGGGCTTTTCCAGCCCAATGCTGAGTGCCGTCGACGCGGATTGTAGAAGCCGTTGATGTATTCGAAGATCGCCATCTCTGCTTGCCGCCGTGTTGCCCATGACCGCCGCCAGATCAGCTCAGCCTTGATTGTTTTGAAGAACGTTTCGACGGCAGCGTTGTCATAGCAATTTCCTTTGCCACTCATCGAGGCCCTGAAGCCATGTTCGCGCAGGATCTTCTGATAGTCGTGTGAACAATATTGGCTGCCCCTGTCGGTGTGATGGATGCAGCCCTTGGGTGGCGCTCGGAAGGCGATGGCCATCTTCAGCGCCCTGATCGCCAGATCACGCTTCATCCGATTGCTCAAGGCCCAGCCGATCACACGGCGGGAGTGCAGGTCCAGGATGACTGCCAGATACAGCCACCCCTCGCGGGTCCAGATGTAGCTGATATCGCCCGCCCATTTCTGGTTCGGCCCAGCCGCACTGAAGTCGCGATCCAGCAGGTTCGGGGCGATGTTGAACGTGTGATCGCTGTCTGTGGTCGCCTTGAACTTGCGCGTTCTTTCAACGGTAATCCCGTTTTCGCGCATCAGGCGACCGACGCGCCGGTGCCCGACATCGACACCGACCTCCTTCAGTTCTTCGGTCATTCGTGGGCGGCCGTAGCTGCCCAGGCTCAGGCGCGACTGCTCCTTGATATGCGCCAGAACCACCATATCCATACGCTGCCTGCGACTGGCCGGACGGCTGCGGAATGCCCGCAATCCGCGGGCGCTGACGTTCATGACCTGACATAATCGCTCAATCGGGATAACCCCACGCTGTTCTTCGACGAACCGAAACCTCATGGCTTTTGGCTCGCGAAGAACTGGGTGGCTTTTTTTAGGATGTCCCTCTCCTCCTTGAGGATGCGGTTCTCGCGTCGAAGCCGTTCGTTCTCCCGCGCAAGCTCGCGATCCTCGGGTGACACCACATCTGTCTTGCGGTGTGCCGTCACCCATTTGTTCAGCGTCGAAAGCCCAACGCCCAAATCATCCGCAACTTGTCGCCGTGTCAGACCGCTGGTCAGCGCAATTCGCACTGCATCCTTGCGGAATTCATCCGTTCTTCCCGTGCCCATAGTT
>NZ_JANQTS010000030.1 GCF_030731595.1 Yoonia sp. | reverse complement strand
CCGCATCGGACCGCCTGCGCACACTGTAATGCAATGCGAAATCTGCGCCGATACTGTGCAGCCGATGCGCCATGGCGATCATCGGCGTGATTCCGATCCCGCCGCCCATCAAAAGGGTCATCGGCGCATCTTCGACCAGAGGAAAGTGGTTGATGGGGCGCGAGATGAACACCCGCCGCCCTTCGGTAAAGATCCGGTGCATCAGCTTGGACCCGCCGCGCCCTGTATCCTCGCGCAGGACAGCGATCTCATATTTGCTGCGGTCCGCCGGATCACCGCTCAGCGAATATTGCCGGAAGAACTCGGGTGCGATGACGACATCAATATGCGCGCCAGCGGTTGCGGGGGGCAGGTCACCTCCATCCGGCAAAGAGAATTCATATTTGGTTATCGCGTCGGTCATCTTTGTAGCTTTGCCAATCACGACCGAGATAACAGGGGAATCGCCTTGGACGGGCGTATAGATATGCTCTGGCGCGCGCCCGGCCTTGCGCCTTTTGCGGTGTTCGTCTGCCGGGATCATGGCCGCATAGGCGGCAATGCCCGCTTCGCGATCCATCGGCGCGGGCCAAGGATAGGGCGGTGGCGCTAGCGGGGCGGGGTATACCGCCAGGGTTTGATCCGCGTAGGATAGTTTCAGGTCGGTTTGCAGGTCGCGGGCGTTGACGGGATGGCGCGAGGGGCGATAAGCACCGTCATCCTCCATTTCCAGATCCCACCACCATTTTTTGACAGGGTTGATCGACCCTTTGCCCAGCTTGTCATCCAGTGCTGCCAGCGCCTTGGCTGCCTGCGGAACGGTCATTGCGAGCTTGCGAAACGGGGCTTCTGCAAAGAGCCCTTCCAGGTTCCACGGGCAGGTTTTCATACAGCGCCCGCACATCGCGCCGTTCTTCTGGCTGACGCGATAGGTCGTGCATTTCTGGCTGTCGGATTTCCAGATCTCATAGCCGTTAAACATCAGCTTTGGCCCTGCGGTGATCGCCCCCGATGGACATTCACGGGCACATTTGTTGCAGGCCTCGCAGAATTTTTGCAGGCCAAAGTCGATGGGCTTGTCATGGGTCATCGGCATGTTCGTGGTGACAACACCGGATTTCAGGCGCGGACCAAGAAAGGGGTTCAGGATCACCTCTCCAATACGGCTGACCTCGCCCAAGCCGGACAAGAGCAGCAAGGGCGGGTGCAGGACCTCGTCGTCCATCACTGAATGGACGCGCGCGGTATAGCCCAGATTGCGGAGGTGCTGCGCCAGCACGCCCCCCAAGAGCGAGAACCGCAAATAGGCCCGCATGGATTGGGCGCAAGCGATCCAGTCATCGCCCGATGCACCCTCCATCGTTTCGTGCCCTTGGTCGATGATCATCGAAATGGCGTTGTCGTGATAGGGGGTGATCGGCGCGCCTGCGGCGTCGTGACTATAGTAAGTCCAGTCCGGACAGGCCGAAAGACCGACCGCATCAACACCAAGAAAATAAAGTGCTGCTTTGATATTCTGTGCGTTTTGATCCGGGTGATCGTTGCTTTTCTGATCTGCGGCCTCGCCGTCCTGCAACAACACAAACGCCCCGAGCGAGGGCCGGAACGCAAAGGCCGCCGCTGATTTGCGGACGTAATTGCCGTTCTTGGTCGCCTCTTGGACCTGCTTGCCCATATCCCCGAACAATCCGCGCGCGAACATATTCGCCCGTTTCGGGACCCGCGCCACATTGGGGCGGTCAATATAGGTTGTGGGCTCGTCCACCCGTTTGAGGGTTTCAAAAGGATGCGGGCCAGAGGCAAAATCGCGCTTGGCAAACGGGTCGCGGGTGCGGGCGGATTTGGCATGGGTGCCAAGGCCGGTCTGATAGCTGGCCGGTGGCTTCTGCCCCGGTGCAAGGGGCTGATCCGGTGTCATGGCAAGGGTCGTGGTGATGGCGGCCAACCCGTAGCGGTCGCCTGTAAAGGGATTGGCAAGCGTGCCGTCCTCAAAGGCAACCAATCCCGCTTGCAAGGCCAGCGCGCCCAGATGCACATCGGACGCGGCCATCGAATGGGCGCGCGCGTCGAACCCCAGCGTGCGGATGTAGCTGGCCAGTGTCACGGCTGTTTCCATCCCGCGCAGACAGGCGCGTTGGGGCAAAGCGTCCTTGATCCACGCAGCCCCCGGTTCGTCCGGTCGGGGTGCGCGGGGATGATCGTAAAGAAACACCAGCGCGTGGGTGTGATGGCGGCAGTCCACGGGTGGCAGGGCCATGCTTTCGCGCAGGCCCGCCATGATCACATCTATGCCCGCTGCCAGCGTTTTTGGCTGCATGGTGCGCAGTTTACCCGCTAAACGGTCCACATCGGGGTTTGCGACCGATGCATCCAGCCACGCCGCGCTAGGAATAGCACAAGCGCCCACCATGCTGGCGTCGCAATAATAGCCAAAAGCCTTGAGGTGGTTGGCCCGCTCGGTCAGATCTTCGGGGATTTCAGCCAACTCGCGTTTGACCATGCCGTCGCGCGTGGCATCCAGCATCGCCTGGTAATCCTGCATCGCATTGACGATGCTGGCGGGGTCTTCGGGTCTGCGAAACGACAGCCCTTCCATCGGCGGCAATGCCGACAGATCGACACGCGCTGTCCGCCGCAACGCCTCGAGCGGGAACGGTCCAAGGTGCATCGGGCGGGCACGGTAAGAACGAAGCTTCAACATGGTGATTGACACCGTCTTGCGGGCAGGGTCCGGTGTCAATGCGCCAAAGACGAGGGACCGCATGATCAAAGGCATCATCTTCGACAAGGACGGCACCTTGTTTGATTTCAACGCCACGTGGGGTACATGGGCGCGCGGTATGCTCGAGGCGGAAACGGGCGGAGATGCAGCACTTTTTGCCGATCTGGCAGCGGCCTTGGGGTATGATCCCCAAGGCAACAGGTTCGAGCCCGGGAGCATCGTGATCGCCTCGACCGTGGGCGAGGTGGCGGATGTGATTTTGCAGGTACTGCCCGGCAAGGACAGGGAAGCCTTGCTCGCAAGGATGAATGCGGCGTCATCACAAGTCGGGCAGATCGAAGCGGTTCCCCTCAGCTCTTATTTTTCAGACCTGCGCGGCTTGGGCCTAAGGCTCGGTATCGCCACCAATGATGCAGAGGCACCTGCACGGCGGCATCTGGAACGGGCGGGTGTAATGGACCACCTTGATTTCGTGGCAGGCTACGACAGCGGCTATGGCGGCAAACCCGCGCCGGGACAGTTGCTGGCGTTTTGCGCCCAAACCGGGTTGGGGGCGGGGCAATGCGTGATGGTCGGGGATAGTACCCACGATCTGCACGCGGGTCAGGCGGCAGGGATGCGCACCATCGGGGTCTTGACCGGACCCGCACCGCAGGCGGAACTGGCCCCCTTTGCGGATATCGTTTTGCCGACGATTGCGGAAATCCCCGACTGGTTGAAAACAGAAAATCTGCTCTAGCGCCAATTCCGACACGATCTGTCGGTTTCCCTGCATCGCGCAGGCAGCACCTTTGCCATGCTCTGCCTACTCATTGAAGGATGCGGACATGTCAGACGCGAGCAAAATACGAAAGCGCGGCGGCGGGCGGGCGGGCAATGCGACCCGGCGCGGGACAGCAACGATCGAGCAAATGCCGTGGCGTTTGCCCATCAACACGGATCGCCCGACAGAGCCTCTTGGCGAAGAGGGCGTGCTGGCCATCCATGACGGCGCGATGCGTATTCTCGAAGAGATCGGGATCGAGTTCCTGAACGAAGAAGCGCTGGACCTGTTCAAGCAGGCGGGCTGCACCGTCAATGGCACCAATGTGCGGATGGGCCGTGACTGGGTCATGGAAATGCTGGGCCATGCGCCCGCACAGTTTGACATTACCCCGCGCAATCCTGACAAAAAGATCACGCTTGGTGGCAAACATATCCTGTTCGGGAATGTGTCCTCTCCGCCGAACTACTATGATCTTGAGATCGGCAAAAAGGTTTCCGGCACCCGTGCGCAATGCGCGAACCTGCTGCGGCTGACCCAATATTTCAACTGCATTCACTTCGCGGGCGGCTATCCGGTGGAACCTGTGGATGTGCATGCCTCGGTCCGGCACTTGGACGTGGTCTATGACAAGATGACCCTGACCGACAAAGTCGCCCATGCCTATTCGCTGGGCAAAGAGCGGGTCGAGGACGTGATGGAGATGGTCCGCATTGCAGGCGGGATGACCGAAGAAGAATTCGCATCCAAGCCGCATATGTATACCAACATCAATTCGACCTCGCCGCTTAAGCATGATGTGCCGATGATTGACGGCTGCTTGCGCTGCGTGCGGCGCGGGCAGGCGGTGGTAGTCACCCCCTTTACGCTGGCGGGTGCGATGGCACCTGTGACGATGTCCGGGGCGGTGACGCTGTCGATTGCAGAGGCGGTGAGCGCGATTGCGCTGTTCCAATACGTGCGACCCGGTGCGCCCTGCATGATCGGCACTTTCACCAGTAACGTCGACATGAAATCCGGGGCGCCGGCCTTCGGGACGCCGGAATACATGCGGGCGACCCAGATGACGGGGCAGATGGCGCGTTTCTACGGGCTGCCGATGCGGGCCTCGGGTGTTTGTGCGGCCAATGTGCCGGACGGGCAGGCGATGTGGGAAACCTCGAACTCGCTGTGGTCGGCGGTGCAATCGGGCACGCATATGGTCTATCACGCGGCAGGCTGGTTGGAAGGCGGGCTGATCGCGTGCCCAGAGAAATTCATCATGGATTGCGAGGTCATCCAGATGATCCAGCGCTATATGGAACCCGAGGTGGTGGCGACAGGTCCCGACGATATTGCCTTTGACGCGATCAAAGAGGTAGGCCCAAACGGGCATTTCTTTGGTATCCAGCACACGCAGGACCGCTATGAGAAAGCGTTTTATCAGCCGATTGTGTCGGACTGGCGCAACTTCGAGGCGTGGGAGGTCGCAGGTGCGGTCTGGACACCGGAACGGGCGCACCGCCTGTTCAAGGACATCATCGCCAGTTTTGAAGAACCGCCGATGGATGTGGCGATCAAGGAAGAACTGAAAGCTTTCGTTGACCGCCGCAAGTCCGAAGGCGGGGCGCCGACAGATTTCTAGATGTAAGGTGGATCATGATCCACCTTACCCTTTAGCGCAGGCAGCTTTCAAAACTGTCAGCCAGCCTTGTGATCATCGCGTCATAAAGTGCGGGCCCTTCCGTCAGACCGACACCGACCCCATCCAGTGACGCGGTCTTGGCCGTGGTGCTTTCGGTTACGAGCGTCGCCCAACGATCCCCGATTTCGGCATCGCTGAAGACACAGACAACAGCATCCTCGGCCATCAGATCGCGCAGGGCCGCCACCTGCGCCGGGCCGGGCGTTTGCGCATCAATCCCGGACAAGGCCCCGGCAGCCGTCAGGCCAAAGCGCGCCTCGAAATACTGGTATCCGTCATGGGGCAGGATATAGGCGCGGTCGGTCAGGCCAGCCAGTTGTGCCGTGATCTGCTGTTCCAATGCGGCAAGAGCGCTTGTCGCGGTGGCGGCGTTCTGTGCATAAGTGGCCGCGTTCGCCGGGTCTTGCGCGGAAAGTGCTGCCGCAATTTCCCCGACCCAAGCCTGTGCTGCGACCGGATCAAGCCATGCATGCGGATCAAATGATCCGTGGTCATGGTCATGCCCGTGATCATGCCCGTGATCATGACTGTGCCCGTGATCATGGTCATGATTGTGGCCGTCATCATCGCCCATCGCCTTCAACTCGCGAATCTCCAGCTTGTCCCAGCCTTCTGTCTCCAGCAGGCTGAGTTTGCGGGCCTCCGGTGCCAAAGTGTCCAGCGGTTCTTCCAGCCATGGGGTCAGCCCGTCACCGACCCAGATCACCAGATCTGCCTCGCCCAGACGTGCGGCATCGCTGGGGCGCAGAGCGAAATCATGCGGGTCCGCACCGGGGGGCAGCAGGACATCCGGCGTTCCCAGATCACCCATGACCTGTGCTGTCAGGCTATGGATGGGTGCAATATCGGTGATCACACGGGGCACCTCTGCCAAAGCGGCGGCGGGCAGTGTGGCCAAGACGGCAAGCAAACGAATCATGTCGGGGTCCTTGTTCTGGGAAAGCGCTCTTGCTATAGTATGTATGTTATAACATAACAAGGCCCCGCCAAATGCCGCAGGATACAATCGGTTTTGCCCGTCATGATCACAGCCGTTGCGTGCGCTCCGCACTTGCTGCGGCAGATGCCGCCTGCGCGCAGCGCAGTGTCCAGCTGACCCCGATCCGCAGGCGCGTGCTGGAAATCCTGCTCGAAAACCATGCCGCTATGGGCGCCTATGATGTCCTCGCGCGGCTTGATGCCGAAGGACTGGGCTCCAAGCCGCCCGTCGCCTACCGCGCACTCACATTCCTGATGGAGCAGGGGTTCGTGCACCGCATCGAACGGTTGAACGCCTTTATCGCCTGCGCCCATCCCGGTGCCGCCCATGATCCTGCGTTTATGATCTGTCGCGGCTGCGGCAACGTGGCAGAGGCGCAGGCTGATACCGCCATGGACAAGACCGCCGCAGAAAGCGGCTTTCGCGTCGAACAGACGGTGATCGAGGCCGAGGGCCTTTGCCCCGCCTGTCAGGTCGTGCCCGCATGAGCCTGATCGACGCACGCCACATTGACTTCGCCCACGGTGGGCAGCGGGTGCTGCAAGGGGTCAGCCTTTCGCTTGAACCCGGCGAGATTGTCACCATTGTCGGGCCCAACGGATCGGGCAAATCGACCTTGCTGCAAGTGCTGATTGGTGCGCTCAAGCCGCAAAAAGGAACGGTGACGCGGCAAAGCGGTCTGCGGATCGGCTATGTGCCGCAAAAGCTGCATATTGACCCGACGCTGCCCATGACGGTGACACGCTTTCTCAACCTTCCCAAAGCCGTCGGCAAGGCCGAGGCCGAGGCCGCCTTGCGCACCGCTGGTGTGGCCGGAGTGGGTCATCGCCAGATGTCGCAACTATCGGGTGGGCAGTTCCAGCGGGTGTTGCTGGCGCGGGCAATCCTTGGCAAGCCGCAGGTCCTGATGCTGGACGAGGCAACGCAGGGGCTGGATCAGCCCGGATCGGCATCGTTCTACCGCCAGATCGACGCGGTACGCCGTGATCTTGGCTGTGCTGTCCTGATGGTCAGCCATGAATTGCACGTGGTGATGAGCGCCTCTGACAGGGTGATTTGTCTAAACGGCCATATTTGTTGCGAAGGCACGCCAGAGGTGGTTTCTGCCGCCCCTGCCTACCGCGAATTGTTCGGGACCGGCACAGGGGGCGCCTTGGCGCTTTACCGGCATGACCACGACCACGGGCATGACCATGACCACGCACACGGGCACGACCACCCCCATCATCACGAGGCGGCAGAATAGATGCTGGATGATTTTCTGGTGCGCGCGGCCCTTGCCGGCGTTGGCACGGCGATCGCGGCAGGGCTGCTGGGGTGTTTTGTGGTCTGGCGGCGGATGGCCTATTTCGGCGATGCCACGGCCCATGCAGCTGTCTTGGGTGTGGCGCTGGCCTTGCTTTTCGGGACCTCGATTACCTTGGGCGTCGCCGTAGTGGCCCTCGCGATGGCCATGCTGATCCACGGGCTGTCGGGGCAGGGGACGTCTGTCGATACGATGCTGGGTGTGCTGTCGCATAGCGCCCTTGCGCTGGGTCTTGTGGCTGTCACACTGATTCCGGGCCAGCGGATCGACCTTGACGCCTATCTCTTTGGGGATGTGCTGAGTGTGACGCGCATGGATCTGGCGGTCATCTGGGGCGGCGGGGTCATTGTTGTCGCGGTTCTGTGGTGGCACTGGTCGGCGATGCTGACCGCGACCCTGAGTCCGGATCTGGCTTATGCGGCAGGGATCAACCCGCGTCGCGAGCAATTGGTCCTGACCGTGCTTCTGGCCGCTGTCGTGGCCGTTGCGATCAAGGTTGTGGGGGCCTTGCTGATCACGGCATTGTTGATCATTCCTGCGGCCGCCGCACGCAACTATGCCCGTACGCCCGAGCGGATGGCGTTCCTGTCTATGGGAATCGGGGCCTTGTCCGCACTGGCCGGTCTTAGGTTGGCGGTGATCTTTGACACGGCGGTTGGCCCTGCGATTATCTGCGTTGCGGCAACAATCTTTGCTCTGAGCATCATTGGAAGCAAACTGCGCATACTCGGCACGTAATTGCCGTTGGCCTGCCCTGACACGGCCATAGGCTTGCCGCGTTCTGTTGTGAGTTTCACCCTGTAGCCACTCAACTCCGGGGATCCGTCAGATGAACCAATTTGCGCGTATCATTTCACTTTTTGTGTTTTCAACGCTTGGCACTGCTGCCGCTGCCGCGTCGACTTGTGTCACACCTGCCAATGTGAACGCACTTGCGACCGAAATTGCAGCAGGCGTCAATGCAAGCCGCCGCGCGAATGGCCAGGCGCCTTTGCGCTTTAGCCCGACATTGGGACGGGCCGCGATGGGCCATGCATGCGATATGTTGGTGAATAACTTCTTTGATCACCGCGGATCAGATGGATCAAGCTCGCAGGTGCGTGTCCAGAAAGCGGGCTACAATGATTGCATCGTGGCCGAGAATATCGCTTGGGGTTACCCACGGTCCGAGCAGATCATCAATGGCTGGATGAATTCCCCCGGCCACCGCCGCAACATGCTGCACCCGCGTATCGAAGAATTCGGCGTGGGCATCACCCAAGGTCCAAGAGGCCCTTACTGGGTGCTGGTTGTGGGCAAACAGTGCTAGATTAAACGTCCAGCCAGATTGTGACAGGCCCGTCATTCGTCAGATTGACGGCCATATCTGCCCCGAATGATCCCGTCGCGGTCGCGATGCCCAAAGCACCGACATCTGCGATGAACCTCTCGTAAAGCGCGCGCCCGACATCGGGCTTTGCCGCTGTGGAAAACCCCGGACGGTTCCCGCGCGACGTGTCAGCAGCCAAAGTGAACTGGCTGACGATCAGGGCGGAGCCGCCGACATCGACCAAAGACAGGTTCATCTTTCCCGCCGCATCCGTGAAAATGCGCAGCTTGCTGATCTTGGCGGCAAGCATGGCCGATTTGGCTGCATCATCGCCTTCCATCGCGCAGACAAGGATCAAAAGCCCCTTGCCGATGTCACCAATCACAGCACCATCGACGGTGACAGATGCCTGCGTGACACGCTGGATCAGCGCTCTCATAGTTCAGAGGCCCAAGGCGGGTTGGCCCCTGCACGGCTGACTGTGATGGCTGCAACTTTTGCGCCAAAGGCCGCAGCGGCGCGCAAATCCGCTTCTTTCGCCTGTGCGATCCCGTCTTTTGTCAGGTGGCCGCTCTTGGTCAACTGTGCCATGAAGCCAGCGCTGAATGTGTCGCCGGCACCGACCGTATCAACAACCTTGGCCGCTACGGCGGGTTCGTCATATGTGCCTTGTGCAGTCACGATGCTGACCCCGTCACCGCCCCGCGTCAGCAAAATGACCTTGGCGCCGGTTTGATCCAGCAGCGCCTTTGCATCGGTATCGCCGGTGATCCATTCCAGATCCTCGTCCGAGGTCTTGATGATATCCGCAGCCCCAAGCATCCGGGTTAGACGCGCGCGATAGCTGGCCTCGTCGGTGATAAAAGAGGGGCGGATATTGGGGTCGATCATCGTCACCCGATGCGGTGCTTCGCGCAGCATCAAGGCCTCGTAGGCGGCACCGCAAGGTTCCACCACAAGGCTGATCCCGCCAAAGAACATCGCATCGGCATCCGTCTGCGGCAGGTCCGCCTCCGACAACATCCGCCCGGCGGTGTTTTCATCGTAGAAGGCATAGGAGGCATGACCATTGGTCAGTGTCACAAAAGCAAGCGTCGTTGGCCGGTCCGAGACCGCAGCAGGGCTGCTATCGACGCCGGATGCGGCAAGCTGTGTGCGCAGCACATCGCCAAAAAGATCAGAAGACAGTCCGGAAAAGAATTGCACCTTTGTCCCCAAGCGGCCCAAGGCGATGGCCGTGTTGAAAACCGACCCTCCCGCAAGCGGCGCGAAAGCGGCTTCGCCCGCAGTGGTCTGCCGGGGCAGCATGTCAATCAGGGCTTCTCCACAGCACAGGATCATCGCAAGTCTCCGTTTTCTATTGGCTGTTAGCGATAACAAATCCTGCGATAAGCGCAAGGATAAGCCCGACAAGAACCGCAAATGCGATCTTCCATGCGGAATAGGGGCGTTCACCCTGCACACGGCCCGTCCGGCCGTTCACCACAAAGCGGTAGGTCTGGCCGCGGTATTTGTAAGCTGCCAGCCAGACCGGCAGAAGAATATGCTTAAAGGTCACATCACTGACAGCGGTGTTGACCGTGCCGACCCGCTGGTCATCGCCCCCGATGTCATATTTGACGTCGCGGTGGATCATCCTGTCCATATAGGCGCGGGCCTCTTGGTAGCCGTCGGTCAGTTCGACCTGATAGCCTTCGGCGCGAAATCCGGCCAGATATTCGGGCTTGTAAGGTTCCAAGGCGGACAGGTCCCAAGGTTCCAGCCCGTCGGTGTATTTCTTGGGCAAGGACTTTGACGCCAGAACCAGCACATCATCGAAAAACCGCGCCACACGGCCCGACACGCCGTGCCAGCGGGTCTTGCGCACCCGCACTTGCTGGCGTTTGCCGTCACGCACGACTGTCTTGGTCTCGTAATAATGGGTGCCGCGCTGACCGGTGTATTCGCTTTTGGTATCAGCATCGAAAGTCCAGTAGGGCACATAGATGCCGTTCATCTTGCGGCCTTTGCGGGCATAGTCGGTCAGCCCGTTGGGGGCAAACCACAGGCTGCCCAGCCATGCCACCAAAGCGCTGCGGGCCGCCCCTTCATCCAGATCAAAGGGCAGCAAGCCGCGTGGTTTGATATGCCTGTGGGTGCCCGTATCCGTGACCACAGGTGTCGCACAGAACGGGCATTCGGCGGCGTGAATATCGGGGTCGAACTCTGTCTGCGCGCCGCAGTTGGGGCATGTCGTGACGCGGGTTTCCTCGATATCAGCATCGGCCAGCCGGTGTTCGATTGCGCGGCGGAAATCAAGTTCGGCGATGCTGCCGGCCCAAGGGCCTTTGCTTTCGATCGCTTGAATATTGCCGCAGTGGTCGCAGGTCAGCTGATGCTGGCCCGGATCAAAGCGCAGGTCCGATCCGCAAGCGTCACAGGGAAAGCGGTGTTCCGTTTGAGAGATCAGCGCCTCTGCCATCTAGTTTCCTTGAGATGGAAAGCAGCGCGTCGCCCAATCGGTCCAGATGGTCTGCCCTTTGCGCATCATAGGTTTCGCGAGCCTTTGCCTTCGGGGCGGACCATGCGCATCAAGGTGCCGTCCTTCTTGCCAAACTGGTGCCAGATCGCAACGACGGCATGGCCAAGGGCCACCACCATCAGCGCCTCCCCCAAGAACCCGTGTATGTCAGACAGGTCAGTGATGCCGACGATCCATGTGAGGAACCCGAGCAGCGGTACAGCCAACGCCAAGGCATAAAGCAGACGATGCCCCCAAATGGCGGCCTGTAATTGTAGTCCGGTCGCCAAGGGTTCGGGCGCACCGCGCCGCGCACGCAAGATCAGACGGATCGCCACAAGCAGAAACACGCAAAAGCCTGCAATCGTGTGGGGGGTCGGATAGGGCGCCCCTCCGCTGTCCAGAAGCGTGTCAAAAGCATCTTCCATCGCGTCATGGGACAGGAACGCCACGATTACGCCAAGGGCAGTAAGCCAGTGCAGCACAATCTGCGTCAGTGAATATCCGGTCCGTACGGTCATCGCGCAACTTCCTTCTCGCTATCAGGCGGTTGGGGGCGGGGGTGGAAGAATCGTGAACAGCTGTGCAAGCTCCATCACTTCGCCCGCTTGCTTCCAGCCGTCCTGACCCTGGGTCCAGACCATACTGTCGCGGCTCAGTTTGCCATCGGTCACCATCCGGCCCATGGAGGCCTTGGAGAACGGTCCGGTCACTTCGCCAGCCACAGCAATGTGCCAGACGTGTTCGACCGGCGGCGGGGGCGGCGGGGCCACAGCGGGTGCCGCACCCCAAGGTCCCTGGTTTGCCATCTGCCCTGCCATCGCCATGCCCATGCCCGCCCCAAGGCCTGCCGCCATGCCGCCACCTGCGGGATTGTTCGCGGCTGATGTCATCGCTTCGGCGGCTGAGTATTGTGTGAATTTGCCCAGATCGCCCGCAAGCCCCATGGAGGTGCGCTTGTCCAAGGCTTCCTCTACCGCAGGGGGCAGGCTGATGTTTTCGATGTAAAGCTCGGGGATGGTCAGCCCGTATTGCTTCATCGTGGGGTCAATCGCAGACGCGATCAGCTTGCCCAGATCGGCGGTATTCGCGGCCATATCCAAGACCGGAATGCCCGAAGAAGCAATCACACGGGAAAACTCCTGCACGATGATGTTGCGGATCTGATAGCTGATTTCGTCCATCGTGAATTCGCCGTCTGTACCGACGATCTCGCGCATAAAGACCGCAGGATCAGCGACCTTGACGGTATAGGTGCCAAAGGCGCGCAGGCGGGTCGGGCCGAATTCGGGATCGCGCACCATGATCGGGTTCTTGGTGCCCCATTTGAGGTTCGAGAAACGCGTGGTGTTGACGTAGTAAATCTCGGATTTGAAGGGGCTTTTGAAACCGTGATCCCAATGCTGCAGGGTCGTCATGATCGGCATGTTGTTGGTTTCCAACATATACAGGCCGGGGGTGAAGACATCGGCCAACTGCCCTTCATGCACGAACACAGCGGCCTGACCTTCGCGAACGGTCAGCTTTGCGCCATACTTGATCTCGTGGCCCTCACGCTCGAACCGCCAGACCATCGTGTCGCGGGTGTTGTCGGTCCAATGGATGACGTCGATGAATTCACCGGTCAAAAAGTCGAAAATGCCCATGATATGGCCTCCGTGGTTAATGTGGTGGGGATATCAGACATCCCGTTAACTTGCCCCTGCAGCCAGATACTCGCGCGCGATCACCCTTGCGATAGGGGCCGCGACCGCAGGCTCCATCCCGGTTTGCAGGCGTGGATCATAGAGCATCCGCAGCAATAGTGTGTCATGGTTGGTCAGCAACGCGAATTCCTCGTCATCGTTAAAGATTGACGGGCGGGCGTTGGGGCTGTCGTTGGCAAGGCCCATGCCTTGGGCCAGTTCTTCGTGGATACAGGCACTGCGCATCAGGTTGGGATGCTCTGCGCGGATCATCGCGACAGCCTTGGAATAGCTCGACTGGCCAGGCACAAAGGTGCCAATCACAAAGCACAGCTGATCACGCGGCAGGTTCACGAAACTGCGCACCGTCGCGTTGGATATGTTGGGGACGATTTCACGCAGGCGGTCGCCATAGGCGCGGCGGTCATCCTCGCCCAGAAACAGCACGTGGAAATTCGGATCGCGGTCGGTGATCTCGATTGGCACTCCTGTCGCGCGGGACAGCCGTGCGGCATAGGCGCTGACACTTGCCAGATCGGCGTCGCGCTGGGCCAGCGGCACTGTGTCGCCGAATTCCACCGACATGCGGATCGGTCCGGTCCAGCGCCGCAACTTGGAGATCGTGGCTTGCGGGCGCTGGAAATCGCTATCGTCACTATATTCGTTGAAAAGCGCGATGCGCACGAAATTTCGCGCCAGCTGGGTATCAGTAAAGGGCGTGTCCGGCCCGCCACCATCGCCGCGCAGCAGCCCTTGGGTCAGCAGATCATTCTGCAAGCGGCGATAGTAGATTGCGAGGTCTTGGCTGGCGCGACTTGGCGGGCTGACAACCGGTTCTTGTGGCGGTTCAGGGGTAGCGACGGGTGGTAACTCTGGTGGCAGGACCGGAGGTGCCACCAAGTTGCATCCTGTCAGACCCGTCGCAAGGACAAGCATCAAGATACGCCGCATGGTGCCCCCGCTGTGCATGTTTAGTCTGCGCCTGCCGCCGTGCCGATGGTGTCGCCAGTGCCGGTCTTGCGGGCCTTTGCTGACGCCAATGTGTCTTTCAACTCGGCTTCCATCTTTTGCAACTCGATCTCGGCCTCTGCGCGCTTGCGCTTGCCTTCGTCGGCAATTTCAAGGCTTTCGTTGATCGTCGCGATCAGGTTGGCGTTTGCCTCTTTCACCGCATTGATATCGAACACGCCGCGTTCCATTTCCTGACGGATGGTGCGGTTGGCCTGACGCAGGTTTTCGGCATTGGCTTTGAGCAGTTCGTTGGTCAGATCGTTGGCATCGCGCACAGCTTCGGCGGCTTCTGCACTGCGCTGGATCGTGACGGCCTGCGCCAATTGGGTTTCCCACAAAGGCACCGTGTTCACGAGTGTCGAGTTGATCTTGGTGACCAGCGATTTGTCGTTTTCCTGCACCAGACGGATCGAGGGCAGGGACTGCATCGTGACCTGACGGGTCAGTTTCAGGTCATGCACCCGGCGTTCCAGATCGTCGCGGGCGGAACGGATATCGCGCAATTCCTGTGCCTTCATCACGGCCTGATCTTCGGCTGCGGCCTGTACTTCGGCCTCTTTCGCGGGGATTGTCGTGGCGTCCAGATCGGCGATCTTGGCTTCGCCTGCTGCGATATAAAGGCCCAGTTCGTCGTAGAATTGCAGGGTTTTGTCATAAAGCATATCAAGGCTTTCGATGTCCTTCAAAAGCACATGTTCGTGCTTGAGCAGATCATCGGTGATGTGGTCGATCTGGCCTTGTACCTCTTCAAAGCGGGCGGCAAATTTTGCCATCGGTGCGGCGCGACCCAATAGCTTTTCCCACCAACTGCGTTCACGGCGTACATCCAACTCGGAAATCGAAAAGCCACGGATCGTCGTCACGATGTTGCGCAGGCTGTCGCCTGCTGGCCCCACGTCCTTGTTGCGCACGCCGGCCAGCATAGATTGGCTGATCACCTGCAATTCGGCCTGCGCCGAAGAGCCAAAGGACACAATGGAATTGGTATCCGACATGTCGATCTCTGCGATACGTTTGGTGATCTCCGCACTTGTCGGCGCATCTGCGGCTTCGAGCGTCACCAATTCGGTCTTGGGTTCCGGCAATACCACGGCAGTGACTTTCTCGACTTCGGCCAGTGTGGCTTCGGCTTTTTGACGGGTCGTGTCTGACATTATTCGTTCCCTTTCGGTTTAAGGTTTACGCCTTCTCGCTTTAGGCGGTCGCGTAGCACATTGATTTCGATATCCATATCGCTGCGATCATCCAGCAGCATCTTGTCCGTGCGGGCGGCGAAATTCTGCTCAAGATCGTCCAGCAATGCCTCATAGCTGGTACGGGCATCGGCATCCTTGTTGCGGCGGTAAAGATCGACGAATTTGACTGTCGCATCCCGCGCACCCATCAAATAGACCCCCAGAAATTTGCGCGCGCCGGTCAGATCGCGCGGGTCTTCTTCGACTGTGCGGATCATGCGGCGGGCGATCACTTGAAAGGCTGTGACACGTTCCGTCAGGCGGCGATCCGAAAGCGCTTCTATCTGGGCCTTCATCACGTCCAGATGCGCCTCTGCCTCGTTGACCACGCGGGCGACGCGGTCTTGCTGGAAAGTGTCGACACCTTCCATCCGCTTGTCTTTCATCGGGTCGATGCCGAATGTCGCGGTATGCAGGCCCAATGCAGCAGCGCCATAAAGCACAGAGCCGATCACGCCGCTGTCGCCGACATAGGCAGCGATGGCCGTGCCGATGCCGGTGAGGGCAGAGGCCAGAATTTTGCGCGGCACCGCAGGACGGCGTGCGACCTTGCGGGCGTCATAGGCGGCTTCGGCCTCCAGCCCCTCTTGCAGCAGCCAAGCGGCCAGCGTCAGGACGGCAGCCCCGATCAAGGCCGTCACAAGAACGACCGGGCCATTATTCAAGGACAGCGCCGCAAGAATGACGCCGGGCACATAAAGGATCTTGGCGCGTGACCCGGCGGCCTTGATCTGGCGCGGATCAATCACCTCTTCGCGGGGTCCTGCCGCCTGACCGTCGGGGCTGAATTTGCCGCCAAAGCGCTTGGCCATCAGGCGGCCCCCAACCAGCCAGAGGTCACGCCAAACAGCAAGACGACAAGCAAAACATAGGTGATCCGTCTGAATTTTGCGGGCATGATCTCTTCATCCTTTCCGGTCGCGGTCCGGCCTACGGCCAATAGTGTCCCCAGCAGCGCCGTGATTGCAACGACAACCACAGCGACAAAAGCAACCAAGAGGATCAAACGCATCATATTGTCGTCACTTCGCCAGTTTTATCAGCTGTTAGATAGGAAAGAGGGGGTGAAATTACGAGGGCTGATCAAGCGTCGCCTGATCAGGGCGTTTGCAGTCTCAAACGTCAGCAGCTCAGCCAATACGGTATCCCCCAGCAGAAGGTGTTAGCCCTACCATGCACACCCCTCGTCACAGAACAAGGGTTCAAGTTTACCGTTTTTTCCCCCTTGCGGGGCGGCTGACAGGCTTGCGCACCCGTGTAATCGTCGGCTTTTCGGATAATCCAAGCTGATCGCGGACCACGCGCTGTTTGACCTCTTCCACATCGCCTTGCTTGAGTGCACCAAGCTGGAACGGGCCATAACTCACGCGGATCAACCGGTTCACGGTCACGCCGATTGCGGCCATCGCTTTACGAATTTCACGGTTCTTGCCTTCGCGCAGGCTGATTGTGAGCCATGCATTCGCGCCTTGCTGGCGGTCAAAGGTGACGATCATGGGCTGATAGCGGATGCCTTCAACTTCGATCCCGGCGCGGAGTTCTTCGAGTTTTGCCTCGCTCACCGATCCGTTGATCCGCACGCGGTAGCGTCGCAGCCAACCGGTGCTGGGCAGTTCCAGCTTGCGTTTGACCTCGCCATCATTGGTGAGCAGCAGCAGGCCTTCGGAATTCAAATCCAGCCGCCCGACAGACATCACACGCGGCAATTCCGGGGGCAGGGTGCCAAAAACGGTCTGCCGGTCTTTCTCGTCCTTTTCGGTCGTCACAAGGCCAGCGGGCTTGTGATACAGCCAGATGCGCGGCGGTTCGGGCTCGCCGATCTGCTTGCCATCCACGATAATGCGGTCGGCGGCAGTCACGTTCAGCGCGGGGCTGGTGATGGTCTTGCCATTCACGCTGACGCGGCCGTCTTCGATCATGCGCTCTGCCTCGCGGCGGCTGGCGACACCTGCGCGGGACAGGACTTTGGCGATCCGGTCGCCGGAGGGAGGGGTATCGGTCATGCGCATCCTCTAAGGCTGAAGCGTGCCGCATGCAATTGAATTGCCGCTGTGGCTTGCCGAAATGCGACGAAGCATGCATCAAGCAAACATGGATTTCCGTTCACATATGCATGTCGCACTCGATGAGGCGCGCGCCGCAGCCGCCCGTGGCGAAGTGCCTGTGGGCGCTGTGATCGCAGGGCCTGACGGGATCATTGCGCAGGCGGGCAATCGCACGCGGGAATCGAACGACCCCACCGCCCATGCGGAAATGCTGGCGATCCGCATGGCTTGCGAAAAGCTGGGTCAGGAACGGCTGACGGGGTTTGACCTTTACGTCACACTCGAACCTTGCCCCATGTGTGCTGCTGCGATCAGCAACGCGCGGATTGCGCGGCTTTACTACGGGGCGGCTGACCCGAAATCAGGCGGCGTGGCGCAAGGCCCCCGCATTTTCAGCCACCCGCAATGCCATCATGTGCCAGAGGTTTATGACGGTATCGGGGCGGTTGATGCAGAGGCGCTGTTGAAAGAATTTTTTGCCGCAAAGCGCTAGAATTCAATCGTTTCCATCACCTGAGGTGTCAGCACGTTCACGTCTGGCAAAGCATCGACCAAAGGCTGGGCGGATTGTGCCAGCAGCGGGAAGGTCTTGTAATGCGCGGGGATCAGCGTCTTGAAGTTGAAATAGCGTTTTGCCGCATAGGCCGCCCCTTCCATCCCCATCGTGTAGTGGCCGCCACAGCAGAGGATGCCGATATCGGGCTGATAGAAATCGCCCATCCAGTCCATATCTGCCATGATATCGGTATCGCCCGAGACATAGACCGTATGCCCGTCGCCTTTGATCATATAGCCTGCTTCGGTGCCGGCATAGCTGCTGCCAACGGATGACGAATGGGTCGCAGGCACCATGGACACCAAGGCGCCGCCCAGATTGACGGTGCCGCCTTTGTTGAATTCGATTGTTTCATGGGCGCTGAAAATCCCGCAAAGTTCGGGGATGCCGACGACAAAGGCGCCGGTTTCGTTCGCAATCGTATCCACCTCTGAAGTGTGGTCGAAATGCCCATGCGTCAGCAGGATATGGGTGACGCCCTCTATCGCTTGTGCGCGGTGCGGATCGGGAAAGGATGGATTGCCTGTTAGCCAAGGATCAATCAGCAAGATCGCGCCTTCGACTTCGATCCGGAAACTTGCGTGGCCCAACCAGGTGATTTTCATATTGCTCTCCATTGCTTTGGTGACAGGATAGAGCGCGGGCGAAGAGGTGCAAGATGGGCTGGTTCCAACAGATCGACGGATATTGCGAGCGGACTGATCTCAGTTACTGGTCAGAACCGGTGAATGCGGTCACCAATATCGCCTTTATCATTGCAGCCCTGATCCTGTGGCGGCGCAGTGCTGGCGTGCCGATGGCGCGTGTCCTCTGCGCAATCCTGTTCGCGATCGGGATCGGCAGTTACCTGTTCCACACGCATGCGACGGTCTGGGCGGTCACCGCAGATGTGGTGCCGATAGCCCTGTTCATTCTGGTCTATCTTTTCGTTGTGAACAGGGATGTGGTGGGCCTGCGGCCCGTGGTCGCTGCCATCGCGACCTGTGGTTTCTTTCCCTATGCCGCCGCGATCGTCTGGATCACGCAGCAATTGCCGTTCTTCCATATCTCGAATTTCTATTGGACCGTTCCGGTCCTGTTGTGCATCTATGCCGTCCCTTTGCGACACAAGCCCGGCATTGCATCGGGATTCGTCATTGGCGCGGCGCTTCTGGCTTTGTCGATCACGCTGCGGTCGCTGGATGAAATCCTGTGCGATACGATCCCGCTGGGCACACATTTCATGTGGCATCTGCTCAATGGGGTGATGCTTGGCTGGATGATCCATGTTTACATCCGCCATATGCTTGCGACCGTCCGCCAAGGGCGATAAACGCTGCAAAAGTTTTACCGGAGAGTTTGTCCATGTCGATCGACATCGAAACAGCCCGCCGCGTCGCCAAACTGGCCCGCATCAAGGTGGAAGACGACGCATTGCCCGCGCTGGCATCCGAGTTCAGCGCGATCCTTGGCTTTATCGAACAACTCAACGAGGTTGATGTGGAAGGCGTAGAGCCGATGACATCAGTGACCCCGCAACGCCTCAAGCGCCGCGAGGACGTTGTGACCGATGGCAACCAGCAAGCCGCCATCCTCAAGAACGCCCCCGATGCCCGCGAAGGGTTCTTTGCCGTGCCGAAGGTAGTCGAATAATGAGCGACCTGACAAAACTGACCATCGCGCAGGCCCGTGACGCCATGCGCAAAGGCGATACCACAAGCGCCGAGATTACCGCCGCCTGCCTGACTGCCATCGCAGGAGCAGATGCGCTGGGCGCTTTCGTGCACCATACACCCGAGATCGCAACCGCTCAGGCCGCCGCCGCTGATGAACGCATCAAGGCGGGGGAAGCCCCAGATATGTGCGGTATTCCTTTGGGGATCAAAGACCTGTTCTGCACCAAGGGTGTGCCGTCACAGGCGGCGTCACGTATCCTTGAAGGTTTCAAGCCGGAATATGAATCCACAGTCACCACCCAGCTTTTCGATGCGGGTGCGGTGATGCTGGGCAAGCTGAACATGGACGAATTCGCGATGGGCTCGTCCAATGAAACTTCGGTCTATGGCAATGCGGTGAACCCTTGGCGGCGCGGCAACGATGATGCGGCCCTGACCCCCGGTGGGTCTTCGGGCGGATCAGCCAGCGCCGTTGCGGCTGACCTGTGCTTGGCCGCCACTGGCACCGATACCGGCGGATCGATCCGCCAGCCTGCGGCCTTTGTGGGCATCACTGGCCTCAAGCCAACCTACGGTCGCGTGTCGCGCTGGGGCATTGTGGCCTTTGCGTCGTCCTTGGATCAGGCAGGCCCAATGACCAAAGACGTGCGCGATTGCGCCATCATGCTGGGCGCGATGTGTGGCCATGACCCCAAGGACAGCACCAGCGCCGACCTGCCCGTGCCCGATTTCGAAGCAGCCCTGACCGGCGATATTCGCGGAAAGACAATCGGTATTCCCAAAGAATACCGCATGGACGGGATGCCCGCCGAGATCGAGAAACTGTGGCAAGACGGCACAGCCATGCTCAAAGACGCAGGCGCGAAAATCGTGGATATCAGCCTGCCGCATACGAAATACGCGCTGCCTGCCTATTACGTGATCGCCCCAGCCGAGGCGTCTTCCAATCTTGCCCGTTATGACGGGGTGCGCTTTGGCCACCGCGCCAAGCTGGCGCAGGGTGACGGGATCACCGAGATGTATGAAAAAACCCGCGCCGAAGGGTTTGGCCCCGAGGTACAGCGCCGTGTGATGGTGGGAACCTATGTGCTTTCTGCGGGCTTCTACGATGCCTACTACAACCGCGCCCGCCGGGTGCGCGCGCTGATCAAGCAGGATTTTGATACCGTTTTCGCAGATGGCGTGGATGCGATCCTGACGCCTGCAACCCCTTCAGCCGCTTTCGGGCTGGGCGAGATGACGGATGCAGACCCGATCCAGATGTATCTCAACGACGTGTTCACCGTGACGGTCAACCTTGCCGGTCTGCCGGGTATTGCGGTGCCAACGGGTCTGGACCCGCAGGGTCTGCCTCTGGGGCTGCAACTGATCGGGCGGCCTTGGGAAGAAGCGGATTTGCTGAATGTAGCTTACAGCCTCGAGCAGTCTGCGGGCTTTGTAGCCAAGCCGACAAAGTGGTGGTAAGTCTTTGTCCCAAGAATATGCGGTTTGACAGGTAGAGCGTTATGAAATCGGGCATCCTTATTGCTGTGACCCTTGCAGGGCTGGCCGCCTGCACACCGACCGTTGTGCCGACCGAGCGCGGAATCGGGTTTGACGATTTTTCCAATTTTGAGTTGGAACGGGCGCGCCGCGAGGCTGCTTTGACAGCCCCGCGCAATTCCATCGTCCCACCACCGCAGGTCGCAACAATCGCGGCGCCTTCGCAAACGCAGGGGATCGCTTCAAGTGAACTGGCGCTGGCAGGGATTGGCCAAGCTGCCCCAGTCGCAACCGCAGCCCCGGTGAATTCGGGTAGCGACCCGCTCCGGACGCAAGGGCTTGACGCATCGCCCAGCAATCCCGCACCCGTGATGGTCGGGACAGGGACGGGCCTGTCCGACGAGCAGAGTTTTGACGCGGTCTCTGGCCGCGAAACGATCGAGAGCGATGCACAAAGGCGTGCTGCGCAAGCCGCAGCGCGCGAGCAGATCGCACCAACAGCCGTGCCAGACCGCCCCGCCAATACCGGCCCGAATATTGTGCAATACGCCCTGAATGCACCCAACGCGAAAGGGCAGGAATGGTACAGCCGGTCGATACTTTCCGGTCAGAACCGGTTCCAGCGCAACTGCGCGGCCTACGCGACCCCCGACGAGGCGCAGCGTGATTTCTTGGCCCGTGGAGGGCCAGAGCGGGACCGTCTGGGCATTGACCCCGACGGCGACGGATTTGCTTGCGGCTGGGATCCGGCACCGTTCATTCAGGCTATCCGGAACTGAAACTGACCACCCGATCCTCGCCCAACTGCGGGCCGCGCCGCGCGGGGGCAAGCCCTGACATCGTGGTGATCCACTACACGGCGATGACTTCGGCAAAAGCCGCTGTCGAGACTTTGTGTAACCATGAAACTGAAGTCTCGGCCCATTATCTGATTGCCGAGGATGGTGAAGTCGTGTCGCTGGTGCCAGAGGCGCTGCGCGCTTGGCATGCGGGCGCGGGGCGCTGGGGGGCTGTCACGGATGTGAACAGCCGGTCCATCGGGATCGAATTGGCGAACACGGGTTTTGCACCTTTTGCAGCGGCACAGATGGATGCGCTTGTGGACCTTCTCAAAGGGATCAAGGCGCGCTGGGGGATGCGGCCTGAACGGGTGATCGGCCATTCCGACATGGCACCGGGCCGTAAAATTGATCCGGGCGCCCGGTTCGACTGGCGCAGGCTGGCGCTCGAAGGCCTGGCGGTCTGGCCCGCACAGGCCACCCCCGTTGATCCGGCCCGCTTTCTGCCGATGATGCACAGCTTCGGCTATACCGCCACAGATGACCCGGATTTACTCTTGGCTGTGTTCCGCATGCGCTTTCGGCCTTGGGCCAAGGGGCCTCTCGATGCGATTGATGCGGGGATCATCACCGACCTTGCCACCCGTTTCCCCGTTGACGTGAACGCCGCTTACACCTAACTGCGGCATTGCGCGGATGGCTGGATGGCTGCGGCAGTGATGTCGAGGAAAGTCCGGACTCCAAAAAGCACGGTGCCGGGTAACGCCCGGCGGGGGTAACCCTAGGGAAAGCGCCACAGAGAACAGACTACCTTGGTCGCACCTATGGTGCGCATCCGTCAAAGCCAGGGAAAAGGTGAAACGGTGGGGTAAGAGCCCACCGCGCAAGCGGCAACGTAAGCGGCACGGCAAGCCCCACCGGGAGCAATGCCAAATAGGGACCTCGCGTCGCA
>NZ_JANQTS010000029.1:1946-22644 GCF_030731595.1 Yoonia sp. | reverse complement strand
CCCGCCTACACACTTTCCAGGCGTGCGCCTTCGACCACTCGGCCACCTGTCCGTGGCGTGCGTTTAGCCGTAACTGCACTGCCTTTGCAAGACCCTAGACATATGTTTGTGAGTCCTCTTTACCCGACCCCCGTCCACATCCTACAAACGAGACTTGGTTGACAAGGAGCCCGACAACCGATGCTGCACGATCCGCCGAAAACTGGCAAGCCTGACACATCCAGCGACGCGGCCCGCTTGCAGACCGGGGCGCTGTTGGTCATCGCCTTTGCCGTTGTGCTGTTCTTGCTTGTTCAGGCGCGCTTTGTGCTGATCTCATTGGCCACGGCGATCATTCTGTTCAGTCTCACCAGCGACGTCATCAACTTTATTGCGCGCCAGCGGATCGGGCCATTCCGGATACCAAATACACTGGCCACGATTGCGGCCATGGTGCTGATTGCCGCCGCATTGCTGACCTTGACCTCGATCCTGCTGGCGCAGGTCAACACCGTGCTGGTCACGACTTTGTCTTATGCGGAACGCGCCCCTTCTGCGGTCGCGTCACTTTTTGCGTGGCTGGGAGACGACAGCCAACTGGCGATCTCCAATGCTTTGCGCTCTGTCAATGTGTCCAGCTATCTGCGCGGGGCCGCCGGACAGGCCAGCGGGATCACGCAGGCGACGGTTCTGATCATCTTGTTTGTGGGTTTCCTTTTTGCCGAGCGGATCTGGTTCCAAACAAAACTCCAAAGCCTTGTCAGAGATCCCGTTCAGGCGGAACGTGTCGGAAAAATAATCCAGTCGATCATTCATCGGGTGAACTATTACCTGCTGGTCAAGACGGTGATCAGTGCGATTACAGGTGCCATGATCTTTGTCCTTGCACGGGTCTTCAATATCGAACTGGCCGTCTCGATCGGGATCATCACTTTTGTTCTCAACTTCATTCCCAATGTCGGCTCGCTGGTGGCGACTGCACTGCTTGTTCTTGTGGCCCATGTAGAGCTTGGCGATCCGACCATCACTTTGGCGATCTTTCTGCTTTCGGGGATGATTCAATTCGTCAACGGGAGCATCATCGACCCGATGCTGATGGGGCATGCACTGCGTCTGTCGTCCTTCGGGATCATCTTGTCGCTTGCGTTCTGGGGGGCGGTCTGGGGTATTCCCGGCATGTTCCTGTCGGTGCCCATCATGGTGATGATGCTGGTTGTTTGCAGCCATGTGCCAAGTCTGCGGCCCTTTGCGGTGCTCTTGTCACGCGAAGGTCTGCCGGAAACGGAAGAGATGCTGGATCAGCCGATTGACCGCGATCTTTTCGGTTACGACAGCCGGCGCGACTAGCGGCTGCTGCGGGGTGCCGGTGGCGGCTTGTTCCCCAAGGGCTGCCGCGCATAATAGGTCACGTCTTCGGTAAAGTATTGATAGCTATCGGCATTTTCGATTGCGCGCCGCGGATCACTGAGCGCCATCTGGGCACATTCCCTGCGCGAATAGCAGTGGTCATCGGTATCGGCCACATGGATGAAATGCGAGACTTCATGCACGATTGTCCCTTCGCGGGTCCCGTTGTCGCTGCGCCGTGAGCCTGGCTGAAGCGCCACCAAGGCGGGCAGGGAAAAGAAAGACGGACACAGATGCATCAGGTAGGGTTCATGCGCAAAAACCCAAGCATATTCACCCGCACTGCACCCGTCATCGCCGACCACCTCGCACTGCGCAGTGACCCCGCCACCGCGCAAAGCCCTGACCACTGCCTTGAGGTTCGCGCGCACTTCTTCTGCATTGGCCTGCGTGTAGTCGCCAAACCAACGCTGATAGTCGGACGTGTCCCCGACGGCGACAGCGGCCTTGAGCGTCAATTCCTTGGCAGTCCCCAGCGCATCGGCAATGATTTTCGACTGCTCGGTATCGCAGCCTGAAAAGGTCTGGGCCGTTGCAGGTTGCGCCAGCCAGACCAGCCCGATCATCACAAGAAACAACTGCCGCATGTCGCTACTCCAGATGCAGATAGACCCGCCGGTTCTGGCGGCCTTTCTTTTCAATCTTGCCCAAGGTGACGCGGCCGATTTCTTGGGTATTGGCCACATGGGTTCCGCCACAAGGTTGCAGATCAGCGGTCTCTTTGCCAACCCCTATGCGCACAAGGCGGATGATGCCGCTGCCGCGCGGGGGCTGGACCGACATCGTCTTGACCAGATCAGGCTGCGCATCGAGTTCGGCATCCGTGATCCATTCCTCTGTCACATCCATATTGCAGGCAATCAATCGGTTCAGGTCGTCTTCAAGGGCCTGTTTGTCCTCTGGGGCCTCGGGCATATCGAAATCCAGACGGCCTTTGTCCGCGCTGATCGCACCTCCCGAGACAGGCAAGGGAATGACAACCGACAACAGGTGCAGGGCTGTGTGGACGCGCATGTGCCGATAGCGGCGGTCCCAGTTCAAAACCTGCGTGACGCTTTGCCCCACGAGAGGCAAAGGCGCGGGTTCGGCAGGGACAAGGACCAGATCATCGCCCTGCCCTTTGACCGCTGTCGCGATCTCGATCTCGCCACCATCCCACCGCAGGCTGCCGCTATCGCCGGGTTGACCGCCAGAGGTGGGATAAAACACAGAGCCATCCAGTACGATTCCGCCTTCGGATGTGATCGCAGTCACTTTGCCTATCGCTTCGCGGGCATAGGCGTCTTTGCGGAAAAGCAGTTCGGTCATTCGGCGGTGGCTCCCTTTAACACCTCGGGGTTGCGCAACCAAATATCACGCTGCGCGAAAGGAATCTCAATCCCTGCCGCGGCAAATTGCTTGGCAATCTCGTGGTTCATCTCGGATTTGGTCACGAGGACATAGTTCACATCGCGCAGGATGGCGCGGATTTCGAAATCAAGCGAGTCCGCGCCAAAGCCAATGAACAAGACCGCAGGGGGCGGTGTCATCAGGACCAGAGGATGCGCCTCTGCGATACCTCTCAGAATCTCGGTCACCTTGTCGACATCCGTGCCATAGGCCACGCCCACAGGCACAATCACCCGCCCTACCAGATTGCCGCGGGTCCAGTTTGTCACCTGCCCGCTGACCAGATCCGCATTGGGAATGATAACGTCGGTCCGGTCAAAAGTTTCAATCCGGGTCGAGCGCACCGAGATCGCGCGCACATAGCCCATCTGCCCGCCCACTTCGATCCAGTCACCTTCGCTGACGGGACGTTCGATCAGCAGGATGATCCCGGAAACAAAGTTGGACACGATGTTTTGCAGGCCAAAGCCGATGCCGACCGACAAGGCACCGGCGACAATGGCCAGATTGGACAGATCAATGCCCGCGCTCGTAATCGCAACAATGGCCGCCAGTATGATGCCCACATAACCAAATCCGGCCACAAGCGCATTCTGCCCTCCCAGATCAAGGCGTGTGCGCGGCAGCACGGTCTTGCGCAATGTGCCTTGGACAAAACGGGTCAGCAGATAGCCCACTGCAAAAACCGCGGCGAACATCAAGAAATCAGTCGGTGAGATGCGGGTTTCACCAATGGCAAAGCCTTCGCGGAACCGGCTCCACAATTCCAGCAGGTCATCAACACGCGCGCCCCAGATCAGGGCAAATAACGGCAAGCTCAGCAGATAGATGGTAAAGCTTGCAAAGATAGGCACCAGCGCCTGCACACCGCGCAGGTCCTCTTCGGTTTCAGCAGTTTGGGTCATCGTGTGGACGATCCGTTGCAGCAAAAGCAAGACACCCACCAATGCAACCGACATGATCGCCGGGATCAGCAGGGCGCGCCCGGCGTCCACAAAACCAAAGGCTGCCACACTGGGTGCGACAAGGGCTGCCAGCGAACAAAAGCGCCCGACCAATGCGCGCATACGACCGGCGGATTGGGTTGCACCTTCCACAGGTTCGGGGGGCGTTTGGATCACCCGTCCCAGCCGCCAGAACATCAACCCCAAAAGAACCAAGACCGGAAATGCAACAGCTGTCGCCGCCCCTTCGGTCAAGTCCATCGTGCGCAGCGCCGCGTCCACCACCGTCGCGATCGCAAGGACCCAAGCGATTGTGACGCTGTAGCGGCGCCCTGACGCACGGGTCTTGGCGTCATACCCCAGATATCCGGGCAGATCGCCGGTTGGGAAAACATGGCGGGAAATCCACCATCCAAAAATGACAAAGAAGCCCGCAAGCGGAATGGCTTCGACCACATCACTGCCCCGCAGGCCAAATATGCCAAGCGATTGCAAGGCCTCGGTCAGCGCCAAAAGACCGACAAGAGGCACCGTGATCTGCACCAGCGTCAGAAGGAACAGAATGAGCGGACGCCAGCGCCCTTCACGCTGCGCAAGCCCGGCACGCCATCTTGTGACCAGACGCCGGCCCATGCCCAAGAGACCGACGCCCACAATGAACAGGACCAACGCACGTGGCAGCGCTTGCGCAAGACGGCCAGAATCGCGCTCGGCGGCAAAGCCTGCGCCAATTTCGATACCGATCACCCCGACGACACTCCACACTGCACCAAGAGCGTCACCGATATTGGTCGGGCTTAAGGGCGACGGCCCGCGCACGGTCAGTGCAGCCGTTTCGCGGCGCAGCACCAGCGCGTCGAACTCGCTGATGAGGCCATTGGCCCGCGCAAAGGATTCTTGCGCCAGCAAACGCGGTGCGACCAATTCCTGACGCTGTGTGATCAAAGCCGCCCGACGCGCGGCAACCGATGACGCCTCTTCGCCGCTTTCAGGGACAGCACCAAGGGCTGCCAACTGCGCATCCACTGTCTCGATCCGAGCCGCGTTAACCGTTGTCTGTCTGGAAAACCGATCGCGCCATGTCACCAGTTCCGCCCGCAACCTGCTGATCGCGAAAATGGACGCCTCTTCGCGCGAAACAAGGTCTTCGGCACGTTGCGCCAGCCGATCGAAGATTTCGACATCCGAGATGGCAGCCTCGGTGACACTCACGTCCTGCGCAGTGGCCTGCTGAGGGCCGACAGCCGCAAAAACGGCCAGCAAGAGAGCAAATGTCAGATGCCGGATCATACGTCCTCGAACACCGATGGCACGTTCACTTCGGCCTCCATCCATGCCGGAAACGGCAGCCCTTTTTCGCGCAGGAATGCGGGGTTGAAAATCTTGGACTGATACCGTGTGCCATAGTCGCAAAGGATCGTGACGATGGTATGGCCCGGCCCCATTTCGCGGGCCAAGCGGATCGCACCCGCAATGTTGATTCCAGTCGATCCGCCCATGCAAAGACCTTCGTTTTGCAACAGATCAAAGACGATGGGCAGCGCTTCTGCATCGGGGATTTTATAAGCAAAATCAGGGGTGAAGCCTTCAAGGTTCGCGGTAATGCGTCCTTGTCCGATGCCTTCGGTGATGGAATCGCCCGACGGGGGCACCTGACCGGTGTAGAGTTTGAAGAGACCGGAGCCATCCGGATCCGAAAGGCCCACCTTGACCCCCTTGGGCTGCAAGACCTGTGCCACGCCGGCCAGCGTTCCGCCCGAGCCGCAGGCGCAGGTAAATCCGTCGACCTTGCCGCCTGTCTGTTCCCAGATTTCAGGTGCGGTCGTTTCCACATGGGCCTGGCGATTGGCGGTATTGTCGAACTGGTTGGCCCAGACAGCCCCGTTCGGTTCGGTCTTGTTCAACGCTGCTGCCAGACGCCCGGAATATTTGACGTAGTTGTTCGGATTGGCATAGGGCACTGCGGGCACCTCGACCAGTTGCGCCCCGGCCAAGCGGATCATGTCTTTCTTTTCTTGGCTTTGGGTATTGGGGATCACGATCACCGTCTTAAAACCCAGGGAAGCGCCCACCAACGCAAGCCCGATCCCGGTGTTTCCGGCTGTGCCTTCAACGATTGTGCCACCCGGCCGCAGATCACCGCGCGCGATGGCATCCTTGATCATGAACAGCGCCGCGCGATCCTTGACCGACTGGCCCGGGTTCAGAAACTCGGCTTTGCCAAGAATGGTGCACCCCGTAGCCTCTGAGGCCGCGCGCAATTTGATCAGGGGCGTGTTGCCAACGGCATCTGCGAGATCGGTCTTGATGGTCATGTCACGGCCCTTTCAGTTACGTCGATCCTGTGTAGGACCGGACCCGCAGGACATCAAGCCATCGCAAGCTAAAGCGCGGCCCTTAGCCTGTCGCGATGGCGCAGCAGCCAGTAAAGCAGGAAGAGTGCAGGACCGGTCGCGACCTCACCGCTATCGGCCAGAGCCATCGCCGCATCAAAAGACAGCGGATGGACGCGCAGATCTTCGCCTTCTTCGGGCAGGCCACCCATGTAGGGCTCTGATCGTGGCAAATCGCAAAGACCGACAAAGGTATAGAAATAGTCGGTCGATGCACCAGGCGAGACATAGAACCCCGCCGCTGGCTCAAGCCGTGTGATCGCGATCCCTGCCTCTTCGCGCGCTTCGCGCAATGCAGCATCCTGCGGTGTCTCGCGGGCGTCAACGATGCCCGCAACAGGCTCCAGCATCCACGGGTTCGGATCGTTGCGCAGCCTTGGGCCAAGACGGGCCTGTTCGACCAGAAGCACCCGATCCCGCACCGGATCATAGGGAAGCACAATCGCCGCATCGACCCCGAAAAACCCTTCTCGCGTCAGGATATCCGACCTTTGGCCGTCAAATCTGCGGTGCTGAATATCAAGGCTTTGGAAACGGAAAAAATCACCGTGCTGCGGGCGTGCGGTAATCAGCCCAAAGTCATCAACGCCCGCCGCATAGCGCGCGGTCGCAGGGCCCGCCTTTGCGCGATGTCGGGACCATGCACGCGCCTCGATCATCGGCCACATGGCACGCAATTGCGCGTGATCGGGGGCGGGATCAAGCGCAAAGATTTCAGCAGCCGCCAGCAGCGCGGGCGCCAGATGATCGGTTTCCCACCGTTCCAGGCTCCAACTGCCCTCGCCTGCCAGACTGCCTTCTGGGGGTAGATAGAACTGGGCTTCGCGCGGCCCCTCATCCGTTTGGACGACAACCGTTTCCAGCCGGTAACCAAAAGCCCCTTCATAAAGGTCGAGGCGGCGCACCTGATCGGCGGTCAAATCCTGCCAGACAAGACCAAAGGCGGTCCGCGCCGATGCAGGCCTGATGAAGGGCACGACATTGCCTGCCAGCGGGCAGACCTCGAACGCGGACACAGATGCCGGGACAGATCGCAATGGACCAGCCCCCGCCACCGCCGCCATCAATGCGGCAGAACGCAATGTCCCGTAGACAAAAATATCCATGTGCTAGGGGTAACGCTTGCCGAAATATTCAGTGAACCATGCACAAAGAATACCACCGATCAACAGCGTCGCGATCAACGGGATATCGTTGAAATAGGATGCAAACTTGACCATCTGGCTGAACGTGTCGACCACGGCTTCCATCGGTCCGTCATAGCGCAGCCGCATCGCATTCTTGATCATCTGGTTGAAGGCCAGAACAAAAACCAGACTAAACCCCATCATGAAGGCCGCAGTCAATCCAACAGCGACAGCCGGATTATACCCGCGACCCGCCCTGCTGCCGCAGACCTTCCAACCGATGAAAAGACTGATCGCAGCGGCTGCGGGGATCCAATATCTTGGCGCGACCCCTTCGGGAAAAAAGGGAATCGATATGCCCGCCATATACCACCCGAAGAGGCCAAAAATGACGGCACCAGCGAGGCGTCCAGCTGTAGGCATGTCAGGGCGTCCTTATCCTGACGCGCGCAGCCCGATCTATACGGACCGCGTCACGGTAATCTGCGTTACGTCGCAGTTTCTGCTATCAAATGTCGCGGCACAAGAGGTCAGATAAAAATCCCACATCCGTTTGAAACGCGCATCAAAGCCCAAAGCGGCGACCTGATCCCACTTTTCATTGAAGGTTTGATGCCAGCGTCGCAAGGTCAACCCATAGCTGGGGCCGAACTCGATCGAGCCTTTGACATTTAATCCAGCCTTTTCAACCTCTTGACGCAAAACAGTCGGGCTTGGCAACATGCCGCCGGGGAAAATGTACTTCTGGATGAAATCGACACCCTTGCGGTAACTCTCCCAGCGTTCGTCCTTGACGGTGATGATCTGAAGTGTTGCGTTCTTGCCCGGTTTCAGACGCTCGCGCAGGGTTTCAAAGTAGACAGGCCAGTATTGTTCGCCCACGGCCTCGAACATTTCGATGCTGGCAATGCCGTCATAAACGCCCTTTTCGTCGCGGTAGTCCTGCATCTTGATCTCGACCATGTCTGACAGGCCCGCCTTTGCCATACGCGCCACGGCATAGTCGTGCTGTTCCTGACTGATGGTTAGCCCGGTCACTTTGATACCACGCTCCTTGGCTGCATATTCTGCAAAACCACCCCAACCGCAGCCGATTTCCAGCACATGATCGCCAGCCTTGGCGCCCATCTGGTCGACCATACTGGCATATTTGGCAATCTGTGCAGCTTCGGTGCTTTCCTGTCCGGTCTCGAAAATCGCTGACGAATAGGTCATCGTATCGTCCAGCCACAGCCCGTAAAATGCGTTGCCCAAGTCATAGTGATAGCTGATGTTCTTGCGCGCTTGTGTCTTGGAGTTGCGCTGCATCCAGAACCGGACACGCTCGTAAAACCGGATCAAGGCCTGTGCCGGAAAGCCATCATAGATATGATCGGCGTCATCGTGCATGAAATCCATCACCGCCATCAGGTCGGGGGTCGTCCACCATCCGTCCAGATAGGCCTCGGAAAAACCCATGTCGCCTTCGCGGACCGTCCGCGCAAAAAGATCGGCGTTATGCACATGCACCTCGGCCACATAGCCCGGTTCCGGCCCTTCGGCGCGGAAGTGGCGACCGTCCGGCAAGATGATATCCACCCGGCCTTTGCGCAGGTGTTTGATCTGGTCGAATACCCGCGCGAAATAGCGTGGAAGCCCCGTTTGCCCATCAGTACTCATCAAGATCATCTGTATTCCTGTCGCTTGTCGTTCTGTGAGGCTTTGCGCCTCTTTGCTGGTTTGGTTCTAATTAACGTGTGATACGGTGAAGTCACGGAAAACGTTCATATTTAGCGTCACTTCCCTTACGACACCTAGAAACCACGGTTTTGATATGCGTCAAGCGCGCGCGTACGCCCTAGGTCTGCCGGTACGATAGGGTCCGGATAGCGGTCGTCAGCCGACATGCCCCAGCGCAGCGGGATCATATCATAATAGTGCAGCGCTGTCGCGGCAGGGCTCTTTGTGCCTTCGGCGATCCAGCGTTTGACATAGGCGCGATCCTTGTCGAATTTGTCCAGTTGGGTGACCGGATTGAAGACGCGGAAATAGGGCGTGGCATCAGGCCCCGACCCTGCCGACCATTGCCAGCCCATCGCGTTGCTACAGGGGTCCCAATCGATCAGGCAGTCTGCGAACCAGTCCAGACCGACCTTCCAATGGGTCAACAAATGCTTGGTCAGGTACGACGCCACGATCATCCGGCCCCGGTTGTGCATGGTTCCAGTGACATACATCTCGCGCATGGCAGCATCAACAAATCGGATGCCGGTGCGCCCCTGCTTCCACGCGGTCACCTCTGCCGTTTCATCGGTGTTCCAAGGGAAGGCGTCCCAGTCCTCTTTCCAGTTGTCCGTCACGATGCGCGGCGTGTGATGGGCCAGGTGATAGGCAAACTCGCGCCAGACCAGTTCCTTGAGGAAAACCTCGGCATCGCCTTGTCCCGCCTCGCGCGCGCGCCTGCCCGCGTGCCAGCACACGCGCGGGCTGATTTCGCCATAGGTGAGGTTTTCGGACAGACGCGACGTCCCGTCTACGGCCGGTAAATCGCGGTTCTTGACGTAATTGTGGACGCGGGTCGCGATAAAGCTGTCCAGCCTGTCGCGCGCCGCCTCTTCGCCCACTGTGCAATGGCGGGTGAGGATATCAGCGCCGCGCCCCATCGCAGCCGCCATCCGCCAGTCTTCAAGCCTATCGCTGGCAGGCCAAGCCGAGGGTGCTGGCAGCGTCGCTGGCGCAGGCAAAGCTGCCGGCACATCGCGTCCGCGCACCATGTTCCACATCGGCGTATAGACCTTGTAAAATCCGCCCGTCTTGGTCGCGACTGTCCAGGGTTCAAACAGCAGGTGCCCCTCGAAACTGCGGGCGGCGATCCCGTCCGCTTTGAGCGCGGACTTGACGTCGGTATCGCGGGCCTTGCTTGCGGGATCGTAAAGCCGTGACCAATAGACAGCCCCTGCCCCGGTTTCGGCAATCAGCTTGCGCAAGACGTCCAGTGCGTGGCCTTTGCGCAGGATCAGCCGGCTGCCGTTGTCGCCAAGCACCTGTGCGAAATGCGCAACCGCCAACCCCATCCGTATCTTGGGCGCAGCCCCAAGACCTTCAACCACATCATCAAGGATAAAAACCGGGATGACCGGCCTGCCCGTGGCCACCGCCGCAGACAAAGCCGCGTGATCGGCAAGTCGCAGGTCCCGGCGGAACCATAGCAAAATCGGGGTCTGGCTCATCTGTCCTCCGCGCGACCGAAAGACCGCCTATAGGACCTGATCTAGCGCTGTCATCAGCGCGTCAACCTCGGCGCGATCGGTGTAATGGACGAAACTGACACGCAGCACGCCTTTGCCCAGATCGACACCCATCGCGGACAAGGGGCGCTGGGCATAGAAATCGCCGCCGCCCGCCATAATGCCATGCGGGGCCAGCGCCGCTGCGGTCTCTTCTGCGTCAGTTGCAAGCGCCATGGCGACGGTGGGTGCGCGGCGCGTGGCATCGGCCGGACCAATCAGCCGGACAGAGTTCTTGGCCGAGACATAGTCAAGCAAGGGCTGCAACAGGGCCACCTCCTGTGCGCGCATCAGATCATGCGATTTGCGCGCGGCATCCGCACCTGTGCCGCCGCCATGATGGGCTGACATCGCCTCGAAATAGTCGGCCATGCCAGCGCTGGCGGCCACTTGTGCATGATCCGGCCCTGCAGGCGTAAATCGTTTGTAAAGACTGTCCCCGTTGAAGTGATGCCCCTGATTGGGCAGCTCCATCCCCCACGCCTCGCGGATCACCATGATCCCCTGATGCGGGCCATAGGTCTTGTAGGCGCTGAAAAGGTAAACATCCGGGCCCAAGGCGCCCACATCGGGAAACCCGTGCGGGGCATAGCTGACGCCATCAACACAGACGCGCGCACCGGCGGATTTGGCCAGCCTTGTGATCGCGGCCACATCATTTATGGCCCCTACAACATTGGAACAATGGGGGAAAACAACAAGTGCGACGTCCTGCTCGAGCAGTGTGGCGAGGTCCTCAAGGGCCAGCTCTCCTGTTTCGGGATCAATCTGCCATTCAAGGATCTGTACACCTTCCTCGGCCAAGCGGCGCCACGGGCCGCTATTGGCCTCGTGGTCCTGATTGGTCACGACAATGCTTTGCCCGGGCTTGATCCAGCGCCGCACGGCTTGGGCCAGAACATACGTGTTCTGCGTGGTCGACGGGCCAAAGGAAAGCTCGTGCGTGGCGACCCCCAGCATCGCGGCCAGACGGCTGCGCGCTTCGTCCATCTCTGCGCCACCAAGGCGCGACGCCTCATAAGGCGCATAGGGCTGCACCTTGCGTTCGGTGTAGAACCTGTGCAGGCGGTCAATCACCTGCCGACAGGTATAAGACCCGCCCGCATTTTCAAAAAAGCCCTGCCCCTGCAAGGCAGGCTGGTCAAAGGCCGGGAATTGGGCGCGCACCCATGCGATATCTAGTGTCATGGCAGCATGGATACGAAAAAGGCCCCGATGCGCAAGCACCGAGGCCGATAATTTTTCGGAATGCCTCGGGCGGTCAGGCGTTCACATCCACCACGACACGGCCCTTGACCTGACCTTTCAAAATGCCGCGCCCCAGATCGGGCAGATCGGCCAAAGTTGCGGGCTGGATCATCGCTTCGAGCTTGTCCATCGGCAGGTCCCTGGCGATCCGCGCCCAAGCGCGGACACGGTTGTCATAAGGCTGCATCACGCTGTCGATCCCCAGCAGGTTCACACCGCGCAGCAGGAAAGGAATGACTGTCGCAGGCAAAGCCGCACCACCCGCAAGACCCACGGCAGAGACCGAGGCCCCGTATTTCATCTGCCCCAGAACGCGCGCGAGCATATCGCCCCCTACGGCATCGACACAGCCACCCCATGTTTCAGCCTCGAGCGGGCGTTTTGTGGTCTCGTTGATCTCTTCGCGGGCCACGATCTGCGTGGCACCCAAGGATTTCAAATAATCCGCCGTTTCGGGGCGACCGGTCACAGCAGCGACCTCATAGCCCAGATTGGCAAGGATCGCCGTGGCAACCGACCCCACACCGCCCGCAGCGCCCGTGACCAAGACAGGCCCGTCCTTGATCCCGTGATCCTCAAGCGCCATCACGGCCAGCATGGCGGTAAATCCCGCTGTCCCCACGGCCATCGCTTGGCGCGTATCCAAGCCGTCAGGCAAAGGCACCAGCCAATCGGCCTTGACCCGCGCCTTTTGGGAATAGCCCCCCCAGTAAGCCTCGCCCACGCGCCATCCGGTCAGCACGACCTTGTCGCCGGGGCTATAGCGCGGATCATCCGACGCCTCGACCGTGCCTGCAAAATCAATGCCCGGCACATGCGGATAATTGCGCACCAAACCACCCCCGGGACCGATGCAAAGCCCGTCTTTGTAGTTCACGGTCGAGTATTCAACGGCGACGGTCACATCACCTTCGGGCAGTTGATCCAAAGACAATTCCTGCACCGCGGCACTTGTTTTGCCCTCTTCATTTTTCTCAACGACCAAAGCGTGAAACATCTTTCTTCCTTTCATATGGGCAAGTTGCCCTGTCTTCTTCGTCCGGACTAAATCCAGAATTTTTCCTGCACCGTGGCCGCACGCACTCCGTCAGGTGTATGCACGTCAAGTGCGGTACCCGCATCCCAATGGGTCATGCGAACCATGCCAATGGCAACATTGGTATCGTAATCAGGCGACTTTGCCGCTGACGTGACCTGCCCCACACGCTTGCCATTCGACATCAAAGGCCAGGCTTGGTCACAGGGCGGAATATCACCTGCAATCGCAATCGCGCGAATCTGCTGGGTCGGGCCTTCCTTGGCGACGCGCAACAGCGCATCACGGCCCACACACCCAATCGCCGTCTGTGTGGAACAAAAGCGCCCAAGTCCACATTCATGCGGGGTATTCTCGCGGGTCATGTCATTGCCGTAAGACAACAACCCCCCTTCGATCCGTTCGATCAGATTGGGGCAACCCGCGCGTACATCCAGATCCTTGCCCGCCTCGAACAAGGCGTTCCAGAGCGGCATACCGTTTTCGGTCCCATCGACATAAATCTCGAACCCGCCCTGCTTGGAATAACCTGACCGCGCGACCGCCATGCTCACGCCTTGGAAGTCGAACCAGCCAAAACGGAAAAATCGGACGCTGCGGACCGCATCGCCAAAGACACGCGCCATCAGGTCATCTGCCTGCGGGCCCTGGACCGCCAAAGGCGAGATATCAGGCTCGTCCACCAGCACATCCAGACGGTAGCCATAGGCCAAGCCTTTGACCCAGAACAGCAAATCACTATCGGCAATTGAAATCCACCAGCGATCCTCTGCCAGTTTCAACGCCACAGGATCGTTGAGCATACCGCCGGTTTCATCCACGATAGGCACATAAAAGCACTGCCCGGGCAGCATGCCGCGCAGATCACGCGGGGTCAGCATCTGCATCAGACGCGCCGCATCCGGACCGCGCAGTTCCACCTGCCGTTCGCACGCCACATCCCAGACCTGCACCGCCGATTTCAGATGGTGATAATCGGCTTGCACGCTTTCAAAGACTGTCGGCAGCAGCATGTGGTTATAGACAGTATACCCCTTTACACCGGCCGCTTCGACGCCTTGGGTGAATGGGGTGCGCCGGATACGACGCGAGGGGGCGATGACGGCCATTATTGCTCCTGCGGAAGATAAGTTAAATCAGTGTCGGGAAGCGTTTGACCCGCTGCCGTCAACATTGCATGCACCTGTCCCCGGTGATGGGTTTGGTGGTTAAAGAAATGGGTCGCACAAACCCACGTCTTTTCAGAATTCCGGACGCCAAGTGTATTGGTCCAGACAAGATCACCTGTCAGATCAACCGCCTTAAGACCCAGTGACCACAATTTGATCGCCGCATCGGTACGAAAACGCTCTGCGGCCCATTCGCTCGCAGTTTTCGTCACATCCACGCCGCGATCAGCCGTCTTGAGCACCGAAATTGGATATCCGAAACGGCTGAGCCAAACCTGATCACCCCAAAGCAGATGGTTGACCGTTTTCATGATCGAGCCAAAGAAGGCGCCGCGCTCTTGTATCAGATCCGCAACATCCATTTGGGGCAAGAGCTTGCGTAAACCGTCATTTTGCCACGCGTTGTAACGCGCCATAACCTGACAATACTCGGGCGTGATCAAGGCTTGGGGCCTTTCCAGTCAATCGGGCAGATCTCGGCTGATTTGCCGCCAAAGTCCCAGACGCGGCCATAATCGCGCACCTTGGACTTGGTCCCTGTCGCGGCAATGATATCCGGCCCCATCCAGTATTTGGAATTGCTGACCATGACCGGATGATCGGGAGATTTGCCTGCCATCATCTCGATCTCGCCCTGAATCTTGCGGCCGATATAGATGCCGCGCTTGGTGCCTTCGCGCACGATCTCGACCTTTTCGCGCTCGGCCCCGATGATCTCGGAGACCAGCATGGTGAACAGACCAGTGGTCCCGCCCGCAGCCCCGCTGAAGATTTTTAAAATGCCGTTATAGGCCTTTTGGGTCGACCGTTCATCCACATAGGCCGCCACACGCCAGTTGCCTTCGGCCATGCGGCCCGGGATATCGACCAGCAGGCCCACGTTCAGACCTGACAGGTCCTCGCCCTCGAAATGGCCCTCGTCAATCGCGATGGCCATCCATGCATGGCAATGCCCTTCGGTGGGCGGGTGCGCGCCAAGGCTGACCACGCAAGGACAAAAGACGGTGCAAGAGCAGTTCAGGAACAGCTCTCCCTTGATCGCCCATTCGGTGGGCTTCATTTTGCGGCGCAGCGGATTGCTGTCCATGCGCTGGTCAATACGTTGCGAGATCGGCAGCCTGTCGGCGGGTGCCCGTGTTGTCTCGGCCATTTTCTGTCCCTTTCCTAAAGGAGAACCAAACCCAGACCGGCCGCAATCAGCAGCGCGCCGGTTGGTTTGATCACGCGATGCCCAATATCGGGCAATTTTTCCAAAACCATCAAAAGGGTCGCAAGACCCATCCACGCGAGGTTCATGACCCCGCCCGCAAACCCCAGCGCCATATAGCCCCAGCAACAGACCACACAAAAAGCGCCCAATCCCAGACCCATGCGCAAACCGCCACCAAAACCTGTTTTCCAATGCCCCAGAAAATAGGTCATCGGTGCGTGGCAAACGCCGTGACAGACCTCTTTGACACGGGTAAATTGAAAGGCGCCGACAACAATCAACAATACCGCCGACAACCAAACCGGCCCCACGCCCAGCATGTTGATGATGCCGCCAAAAAGCAAGCCAAGCTGGACCGCCGCGATGGCGGCTGCAAAACCGACCCAGACAATGAAGTAGCCCAAAAGCACGCCCAACCAGCCTGCCCGCGTGCCATCGGCACTGACCATCAAGCGTTCGTAGGTTGTCAGTGTCGGCACCAATGTGGGCAGCATCATCGCCGCCATCATCACAGCCCACATCGCAAAAAGCGGGCCAAAGCGGGCCATCGGCATGTCCATTGGCATCCGCGGATCCATATCGGCCATCGCCTGCCCCATCGGTCCCGGACGCCCCAGCAGATCAAGGTCCATGTCCATAGCCATCATGTAAAGCATGACCCAAGACAAAAGGATCGCCGCAAAGAACGACAGCCACAGCGATGAGCGGACCAAATGCGGCACCTAGTGCTTCCTTCAAGAGACTCAGGACTTGCTTATTCATATGTCAGACGTTTAATTGTCTGACAAATGAAAATTGATCCGAAGAACCCCGCTGACCTGTCAGCCCAGATAGCCAAGGCGATCCGCGATGCGATCATCTCGGGGGCTTTGCCTGTGGACGAGCGTCTGCCCTCGGAGGCGGAATTGGCCGAGCAGTTCGCGGTCTCGCGCCCGACGGTGCGCGAAGCGCTCAAGCGGTTGGCCGCGCAAGCGCTGATCCGCACGCAACGCGGGGCCACTGGAGGGGCCTTTGTGAACCGGTTGCGGTTTGAAGAGGCTTACGGGCAGCAGATCACGACCTCGACGCTGCTTCTGTCCATGAACGACGTCAGCTTTGCCACCGCCTGCGAGGCCCGTTACGCGCTGGAACGGGCCTGCGCGCCCTTGTCGGCACTCCGGCGGACAGCGGACCATCTGGCCACGATGCGGGCCGAGGCGCACAGACAATCACAACCGGGGCTGACCGACGAGGCATTTTGCGCCTCTGATGTGGCATTTCACCGCGCTTTGGTGGATGCGGCGGGCAATCCGGTGCTGTCCTACCAACTGGCCGGTGCGGTCGAGGCGATGCAACCGCTGATGAACATGATCACCTTCAGCGCAAGGTCACGTGAACGGATCATCGCGCTCCATACGGCGATTGCGGATGCGCTTGAGGCGCAGGACGGAGCGGCAGCAGATCAAAACCTTGCCGCTTTGGCAACCTACACCCAAGAGCTTGCGCAGAGTGTCTTTGCGACGCGATTGGCCGCGCGCAACGGCCCTCTCGGCTCAGGTGGATCATGATCCACCTTACGTCACCGGCCCTTTCTTCTGTCGATAAACAGGTGTAAGAAACCCCTATCAATTCGAGATGGCTGAAATTCATGCACCTGGGGCACCAAAGCAATTGCATTGCATGCATCCGCACCGTCCAAACGGTTGGTCGGCCCAATGCGCTGGCTCAGGCTGCCGCATGATCTGGCGCGGCCTCATATCACTGTGCCTTCTGGTGGCCCTCACCTTGTCCAGCTTTGGACACCGGACGCTGTCGGCGGATGCCGAAGCCCAGGCCGAAGCCTTTATCCTTGCAGGCGGCAACTGGGCCGATCTTTGCGGTGATGACGGCGATCCTCTGGCCTCGGGTGCGAAATGCATGGCCTGTGTCATTGCCCACACCTGTCATCTGCCCGAACCGGCTCTGGCAGCGCTGCCCGACCTGTCCACCTTTACCTTGGACTGGGCACAATCGGGCAATCTGGTCATCACTACGGCTGATACAGCCTCCCATTTCGCCCGCGGGCCACCTGTCCTTGTGATCTGAAACGTCCACCCAAGATCACAACAGCGCAGGGCTGACGCCTTGCCGCATAGCGAAAGCACCTATCATGAACCGCACTCCATTGGCCGTCTTGGCCCTTCTCACATTGTCATCTGCTGCCTGGGCCGAAGACACCCTGTCCATTTCGCAGGTGATCGCCTTTGAAACGCCGTCAACCGCGATGTCAGGCGGCGGTTTCATGCAGATCACCAATACCGGCGCCACCGATGACACCCTGATTTCGGTCATAGCCGATTTTCCCCGCGTCGAGATTCACACCACTGAATTCACCGACGGGATCGCGCGCATGAAGCATATCGACGGTATCCCCGTCCCTGCAGGAGAAACAGTGACCCTCGCACCTGGCGGGCTGCATGTGATGTTCATGGGCCTGAATGGCGATCCGCTTGAAATCGGCGAAACGATCCCCGCAACCTTGGTCTTTGCGCAAGCAGGCGAGATCCCCGTTACCTTTGAAGTGGTTGCCCGTGACATGGCGGCCCATTCCAATTAACCCAGACTGCGTTGTCGGCCGCGTGCCGGCAACGCAAATCCAGAGGGAAACACGCAATGAAAGCAGTTATTTTCGGCATCACAACCCTTGCAGCGGCTGCAGCACTCGGCATCTATACATGGCAAACCCAAAGCCACGCCGCGTCCCTTTGTGGCGATACTGCCGTTGCGGGCAGCGCGATTGGAGGCCCGTTCGAATTGGTCTCCGAAACCGGTGCGACCGTGACCGACACGGATGTCATCACCAAGCCGACTTTGGTCTATTTTGGCTATACCTTCTGCCCCGATGTCTGCCCCTTGGATTCGGCACGCAATGCGCAGGCCGCCTATCTGCTGGAAGAGCAAGGGATCGATCTGGGCACTGTGTTTATTTCGGTTGATCCCGCACGTGATACGGTCGAGGTCGTGCGCAATTTTACCGACAACTTTCACGAGGACATGATCGGTCTGACAGGATCGCCCGCACAGGTCAGAGCAGCGAGCCAAGCCTACAAGACCTATTACCGCGTGCAGGAAGGTGATCCGGAGTTCTATCTGGTGGATCATTCCACCCAAACCTATTTGATGTTTCCCGAGACCGGATTTGCCACTTTCTTCCGGCGCGACACCACAGCGGAACAAGTGGCCGAGGTCACCGCCTGTTTTATCGATGAGCTAAGCTAGTCAGGCCGAAAATTTCTTGCGCCATTTGATCTGGCGCAAGAAACCCGGTGACGGCTTCTGCCAGAACGGGCGCATGACACATCTTGCAAACCTCCGCCGCTTGGGTCTTTTTGACGCCCGCGTGCCCCGCTACACAAGCTATCCGCCTGCCACAGCCTTTACCGTGCAGACCGGGGCCGACTTTCAAGCCGCCTGCATCAAGGCGCTGGACCCGGCCACGCCGGTCTCGGTTTATATCCACATTCCGTTTTGCGAGCGCCTGTGCTGGTTCTGCGCCTGCAGGACCCAAGGCACCACAACGCTCAAGCCCGTGGACAATTACCTGCGGGTCGTAAAGGACGAGTTGGCGCTTTTGCGCGCCACCCTGCCTTCTGGCGTCCGGATGGGGCAGATGCATTGGGGCGGCGGGACGCCGACAATCCTGCCACCTGATATGATCCGCGCGCTTGCCCAAGCCGTCAAGGATGTCATTCCACCAGCGGACGACTTCAGTTTTTCGGTCGAGATTGACCCGACCCTTGTCGATGACGCCAAAATCGCCGCATTGGCCGAGATGGGCATGACCCGCGCCAGTATCGGCATTCAGGATTTTGCCACCGACGTCCAAAAGGCCATCGGTCGTGCGCAAAGCTTTGCCGCCACAAAAACCTGTGTCGATAGCCTGCGGGCGGCGGGCATCACCTCGCTGAATGCCGATCTGGTCTATGGGCTGCCGTTTCAGACCCCCGAAAAACTGGCCCGAACAATCGCCAAGGTGCGCGCGCTTGATCCGGATCGTATCGCCCTGTTCGGCTATGCCCATGTGCCGACATTCTCCAAACGGCAAAAGCTGATCCCCGATGCAGCCCTGCCGGGCGAAGAAGAACGCTATGCCCTTGCCCGCCAAGCGGCACATGCCTTTGTCGGTAGCGGCTATCAGGCGATCGGGATCGACCATTTCGGCAAACCCGGCGACAGCCTGACGCAAGCGGCCAATGCGGGGCATCTGCGGCGCAATTTTCAAGGGTATACAGACGACACCTGCCCCACGCTGATCGGGATCGGGGCTTCGTCCATCTCGCAATTTGCGCAAGGTTACGTGCAAAACGCCTCTGCCACGGCTGCCTATATCGAACGGATCGCGGCAGGCACGCTTGCAGGGCATCGCGGCTATGAAATGAACGCGGATGACCGGCTGCGCGCCGAGGCGATCAACATGCTGATGTGTGATTTCGAGATCGATCTGGACAAGCTGCGCAACCATCCAAATGCGGACAGTCTCGCGCCCGTCCACGCAGAAATTCTTGAAACTTTCGCGGATTATGTGGTGCCGACCGACAAAGGCTTGCTGATCACCGATGCAGGGCGCCCCCTGACGCGGATCATTGCCCAACGATATGATGGCTTTAGCGGCATCGCGGCACAGTATTCGCAAGCCTCATAATCAGCAGCCACCCCAAGGATCAGAGTGGCTGCGTCAGAATGAACCCTAAGCGGGGATATTCTCGTAAACGTTGCGGTCCACACGGCTTCGTGCGGTACGCACCACACGGCCCGTGCCATACTCGACAATGGACACGATCGCATAGATTCGGTCCTCTGCCGGCAACATGATGGTACCACCGCCGAACATGCGTGGCAGGCGCAACTCTCTGCCTTCGGCGACATCCAATTGCGCGGCCAGAATACTGGCGGAGATGGGTCCAACGGAAAACTCGAGCGCTCCGGCGGTCAGGTCACTGCCCACAAATGTGCCATTATTGGCGAATGGCCATATGTCTGTTTCTCCACGTTCGTAGGTGCACTGAATGCGTCCACCGTTGAAGCGGCAGTTTGGCCGAATGCTCAACCGCTTGAAGCTAAAGATATGCTCCAACTCTGCGTCAGTCGGGATACCGGTATTGTTGGCGCGAGGATCGCCCCAAACGTCAATCTTATATCCGAACTGGCGATGAAAATCGCGGGCTGCATTGACTGGCGCGTTGCTGACCCTGACGGAAAAACTGACGGTAGCGTCGTGCGCTCCATCGCCCAAGGCGCCGGCTTCGATAGACCAATCGCGAAACGTAATGCGTTCAATATTTGGCATCTGTCTTCTCCTAAAAATGTTTAACTCAAGTACAAATACTCTAGACCCTTGCTGAAATTCGCATAAGTCATGGAAACCCGACCACCGCCATCGCGCTTTGGCTGCGCGATCAAGCCAGTCATTCTCACACGATCGGCGGCGAAACTGGGACGCAGGTCAAAGGAACGCATATGGACATCATCAATATCATTTTCGCCCTTCTGAGCATCGGACTGGGCCTTTTTG
>NZ_JANQTS010000029.1:0-1846 GCF_030731595.1 Yoonia sp. | reverse complement strand
ATGGACATCATCAATATCATTTTCGCCCTTCTGAGCATCGGACTGGGCCTTTTTGGCTGGCTTGCCCCGCGCTATACGATGGGCGCGCTTGATCTGACGGCGGGGGCGACCACGATGGGCATGTCCGAGGTCCGTGCCTCTGCCGGGGCGTTGTTCGTTGGCATGGGGATCGGGGCGCTGATCCTGGGCACGTCAGAGGCCTATCTGATGCTGGGATTTTGCTGGTGTGGTGCAGCGGCGGGGCGGCTGACCTCGCTGGTGATGGACGGTCAGTTCCGCAAGAAATGGGTCTATTTCATCGTCGAGGCTGGTGTGGGGATACCTGCGATCCTGCTCAACATCTAGAACCGGTAAGAGATGGCAAGGTCGATGCTGTCCTGCCCTGTACTGTGCCCGATTGATCCCGAAAGGCCCACCGCTTTGTTCAGATCGACATGGCCGCCCGCCTGAACCAACCACTCCTGTGCCTCATTGTAGCGGGCGGCGCATTGTATTGTCGCATATGCGCTCACAGCGCCACTGATCCCCAGTTCAAGCGTCGCATCAGCCGCGTTTGCCGCACCGTCAAAGGCGCTGACGGATATCGTACCCCAGTCTTGGGCGTTTTCGATTTGTGCTTTCCAGTTCCAAAGCAGGTCAGCGTCTTGCGACACAGCCTCCACTGCCGCGGCATAGGTGGTCGGGCCTTGGGTATAGGCTGCTGCAAGGCCCGCGATCTCTGTGTCATAGTCCGGCACGCCATGCAGTGATCCGGCCAAGACCCAAGTGTCTGATTGCTGCGTAAAAACAACGCCGTAGGGCAGATACTTCGTCTGGTTCATGGTCCCATAGGTGGCCCGGCTGCGACTGACACCAATGTCTTCCAGGGCCAGCCGCGGGGTGATGTCGGTGATGCGCGAAAGCGCCACCAGATCATAGGCGGGGCGCGGGAACCCGACGATCAAACGGCCATAAGAGGTTTGATAGCTCAGGTCGAAATAGGTTTCGTGCCGCCGCCCGACCACGCCAAAGGCGCCAAGATTGACGGACCAGTCCTGCCGGGCCCAAGACAGCGTAAAATCACCAAAGAGGTATCCGGTTGAAAGGCTTTCGTCGTTGAACCCGCCCAACCGCAACGCGCCTTGTGCGGTATGGTTTTGGCCAAGCCTGTGCTGCGCGGCGGCCTGTGTGGCTGTCACAAACAAGATCGGGAACAGGAGGGCGGCGATTGCAAAACGCATCGGCTGGTCTCTTTTCAATCAAGAGGTATCTAAACAGGCTGTGCGACGATTGTTAAGCCCTCATCAGGAAAGGGCCGCTGCAATTTCAGCGCCTCGTCCACGGGCGCGGTCAGCCAATGGGCAACCGCCTCGGGGCTGCGCAGGATCACGGGCATCGCCTTGGGATGGATCGGGGCGACAACGCTGTTCGGCTCGACCGTCAGGAAGGCGAAGAGGTCATTGGTCGTCTCACCCTCCTTCAGTTTGCGCACCGATGTCCATTCGGTCCAGATACCCGCAAAGAACAGTAGCTTTTGTGGACCCGTTGGCGCGAACCAAACAGGCTTGGGCGGCCCGCCCTTCACAGTTTGATATTCCGAAAAGCTGGTGAAGGGCACGATACAGCGATGCGCCGGCCCCAGCCACCTGCGCCAATGCGGAGAGGCGGTGTTGCGGACATTGGTGACGCCCTTGTCGGTCTTCTTGCCCTTGAGGACAAACTGTGGCGAAGGCATCCCCCAACGCATCATCCGCATTGCCCGACCCTGTGGTTCCTGCGTGATCACCGGTGCGGGATAGTCGGGGTAGATGCCAGGCATCGCCGGTAGATTGCCCGTATCATCGCGCCAAAGCTTGACGAGATCCGT
>NZ_JANQTS010000028.1 GCF_030731595.1 Yoonia sp. | reverse complement strand
CGGATCAACGCCAGAGGTCAGGCCGCGCTGCAATGTGTGATCGCCGCCGCTTGTGGATTGCCGGATATTGACGACCCAGTTCAGCAACGGCGTCTGCCCCAAGACCGGATGGTCATGGGTGGCTACATGGGCATCACCCCAGCGGACGGCCTCGATGGCTTCGCCGTGGTTCTCGGCGATCCAGATCAGCGCGTCGTCCAGCGCTTGGCGCGCGATATCGGTGCAGGTTTCCACCGGCGCTGACTGGATCACGTCGCACCAGACGCCGGCACCGTCGATGTCGCGAAAGACGCGTTCGATAAAGACCGGCTCGACATGGGTGAATTCGCTGGCCAGCGGGCCCAGTTCGTCACGGATCAGCCGTTGCTGAAAGGCGCGCACCCAGGCGGAATAGATCAGCGGTTCCGGCAGATGTTCGTTCATCTCTCCGTTCCATGCCGAGAGCAGGTTCAGCGCGATCTGGCGGCGGCGTTCGGGCGTGCCTTCGGGGGCGGCATCGCCGGTAAACCACAAGTCCGCCCCCATCAGTGTCAAAAGCGTGCGGGCGGCAAAACTGACCGTATCAAGCTGCGCTTCGATAAAGCTGTCGCGGGTGTGGACCTCGCGGGCCTGCATCAGCCGCCGCCAGCGGTTGATCCGCTGCGTGTCGCCCCAAAGATAGGACACATGGCGCGGGAAAGGCTGGTCGACGGTCTTGTTGTTGGTATTGCCGATGATCCCGCCGGGAGGGTCCAGAAATTCGGGGTTGTCCGCATAGGGAAACCGGCCCTGCCAGCGGTTTTCCGGCAGATAGCCAAAGGACGGCAGCCGCCCCTGGCTTTGGTGGTTGGCGTCGCGGGCGGGCAGGGCGCCGATCAGTTTCATGCCGATCCGGTTGCGGTCGGCGACGGTCAGGTTCTGTGCGGGTGCGATAAAGTTTTCCCCTGCCGCAATCGCCTGTTCAACCGTGCGCGATTGCATGATCTCCATCGCCGCGGACATGGATGTGTCACGGTCCGACAAGGCGCTCCAAGCGATGGCGGTCACATGGCCGGGCGGGGTGATCGTGCCCAGATCGAACTGGCTGCGCGGCATCACCGGGCCATTGGCGGTCCAGCGCAGGCGCAGGGTGACCGCAGGGGCATCCTTGACGGTCACGATGCTGTCGCGGGTCCGGAACGGGACCCAGCCGTTGGGGCCACGGTATTCTTCGGGGTTGTCGGGGTTCACCTCTTCGATCAGCACATCCTGATCATCGACATAGGCGCTCGTCAGCCCCCAGCCCAGCGTATCGCCGCGCCCTGACAGCACCAGGGGCATGCCCGGGATCGTGCCGCCGATCACACCACCCGAAGACAGCTCCAGCCGCGCCAGATACCAGATGGCAGGCGCTGTCAGGCCCAGATGCGGGTCGTTGGCCAAAAGGGTCGATCCCGTCGCAGAGCGCGCGGCACTGGCGGCCCATGCATTCGAAGCCCCCGCCAAGGGTGCGGGCATCATCGGCGAGAGCGGATCAAAGGCCATGCGCAAATTGGGCGTGTAATCCGGCACACCGGGGACAAGGGCCGCATATTCGGGCAGGGCCGCTGTCGCGGTTGTCGGATCATCGGGCATGATGTCCTGCAAGCGTTCGTTGCCCAAGAGCAGCGAAGTGCGCGCCCGCAGCACCTCGTTTTCAAGATGCGAGGAGAGTTGCAGCGCCATCAGCTTGAGGATCGCCAGCGAATCCGCAGGCTGCCATGGGGCGACAGGATGACTAAAGAGCCACATTTCGGGCGCCCCCCGCCCGCGCGCACCCGCGTTCACCTCGGTCAGCCATGCGTTCACACCGGCGGAATAGGCGGTCAGGGCTGATTTGGTTTCGTCGGTCTGGACATTCACCGATGACACGGCAAGCGTATAAAGGTCGAACCGGCGCAAGACTTCGTCAATGCCAAGGGTGCGCTCGCCAAAGAGTTCCGACAGCCGCCCTTGGGCCGTGCGGCGCAACATGGTCATCTGCCACAGACGATCCTGCGCATGTGCATAGCCCAGTGCAAAATAGACATCATTGTCGGTGGCCCCAAAGATATGCGGGACGTTCGCATTGTCGCGGACGATTTCCACAGGCGCACTGATCCCTGCGACCTCGGTCTGCGCGTCGTAGTCGGGCAAGGATCGCGACGCGAAGTAATAGGCCAGCCCGATGACGGCGACGACCAGAAAAATCAATGCAGTTGCAAGCCAGACGAGCAAGCGGAAGATCAGCGCCATAAGGTCCCCGGAATCTGTCGTTTGATCCGTTCTATCAGGGCGGGCGGCAGGGACAAGCTAGCGTTCGGGGATCAATCCGCGCGGGCTGAACCGCAGAACCAGCAAGAGCACAAGCCCCATGGTCAGCAACCGCATATGGGCCGCGGATTCGATCATCCGTTCCTTGAGCGGGCTGCCGTCTTCAAGGCCGCTGCTGAGGATGTTCATCAGGCCCAGCCCCATAGGTTCCACCTGAACCCAGAGCCACCAGATCAGCATGCCACCCAAGACCGCACCAAAGTTATTGCCCGACCCGCCCACAATCACCATGACCCAGATGAGGAAGGTAAAACGCAGTGGCTGATAGGTCCCGGGGGTCAGTTGCCCGTCCAGCGTGGTCATCATCGCACCGGCAATACCGCAGATGGCGGAGCCAAGGATAAAGATTTGCAAATGCCGCGCGGTCACGTCTTTGCCCATCGCTTCGGCCGCGGTTTCATTGTCGCGGATCGCGCGCATCATCCGGCCCCAAGGACTATTGAGCGCCTTTTGCGCCAGCCACAGCAGGATCAGCAGGACGATCGTGAACAGGATCGCATAGCCCATCTTTGTGTAAAGCGTGGAGGCCGTCACCGGATCAAGCCCGAGACTGGCCGCGCGTTCCACAAAGCCGGGGTCTTGTTGCAGGTCGATCTCGAAGGGCACGGGGCGGTCCAGGCCGATCACGTTCTTGACGCCGCGCGCCAGCCAGTCTTCGTTCTTCAGCACGGCAATGATGATCTCGGCAATGCCCAGTGTCGCAATCGCCAGATAGTCAGAGCGCAGGCCAAGGGCCGTTTTGCCGATGATCCAAGCGGCACCGGCCGCAAGCAAACCACCCACTGGCCAGCTGAGCAGGATCGGCAGGTTCAAACCGCCAAGATTGCCGCTGACCGCAGGATTGACGGCCTCGACCGCCTCTTTGCCCGGATCAAATACCGCACGATACAAAAAGAATCCGCCCACAAGAATCACCAGCGTCACAATTGTCTTGGTGCGCCCTTCAAGACGTTTTTGCGCAAAAACAGCAGCGACCACCGTGGCGGCCCCCAATGCGAGCCCTGCAAAGATGCGCAAGCCACCGGCTTGCCATGCCTCTGGAACGGGTTCGCTTGAAACCAGAACGGCCGCCAAACCGCCCAAGGCCACAAAGCCCATGACCCCGATATTGAACAGCCCCGCAAAGCCCCATTGCAGATTGACCCCCAACGCCATGATGGCCGAAATCAGCCCCATGTTCAGGATCAAAAGCGCCGAGTTCCAACCCTGGACAATGCCGGTCCCGATCAGCAGGACAGCGACAACGCCGAAAAGCGCGGTATCTTTGACAGCGGGATTCATACGGATTTCCCCTTGAACAGGCCGGTCGGTTTGAACAGCAGCACGATAATCAGGATCGCAAAGCTGACGGCGAATTTGTAGTCAGTGGACAAAAGCTGCACCAATCCATCCGGCGCAAGGCTTTCGGGCAACAGATAGGTCAGTACCTTTTTCCACGCATAGGTGATGGTCACTTCGCTGAAGGCGATCACGAAACCGCCCGCGATGGCGCCCAGCGGGCTGCCCAATCCGCCGACGATCGCCGCCGCAAAGATCGGCAACAAAAGCTGGAAATAGGTGAAAGCCTTGAAAGATTTGTCCAGCCCGTAAAGCACGCCTGCTGTGGTGGCCAGCGCGGCCACGATCATCCATGTGACCTTGACCACCCAATCGGGGTTGATCCCCGACAGCAGGGCAAGGTCTTCGTTGTCGGAAAAGGCGCGCATGGATTTGCCGGTGCGCGTCTTGTTGAGGAACCAAAACAGCAGCGCCATAACGATAAAGGCGACGACGACCGTGATCGCCTGGGTTGTCTTGATCGCAAGGCCTTCGTCCAGCCCCGTGAAGTCGCGAAAGCCGCGCGCTGTCACGATAAACCGCTCTCCATCGGCAAAGTTGATGTCACGCACGCCGATAATGAAACGCACGATCCCGTTCATCACGAACATCACACCCATCGACACGATCACAAGGATCACCGGCGACGCCTTTTGTTCACGGTAGAATTTGTAAACCGCCCAGTCGGTCCCCAACAGCAGAAGGATCGTTGCGCCAATTCCGAAAGGCAGGGCGAGCAGGGCGGTCGGCAGCGGGCCAAAGGTGATCCCCATGCCGATAAAGGCCGTGGTAAACAGGATCGTGATCGCGGTGCCAAAGGCCATCGTGTCGCCATGGGCGAAATTCGAGAACCGCAGGATGCCATAGATCATCGTGACCCCCAGCGCCCCGATGGCAAGCTGCGCGCCATAGGCAAGGCCCGGCACAAAAACGAAATTCGCAAAAGCGACGAGGGCGTTCAGAAAATCCATTTAGAACATACCTTTGGCGTTAGCTGTGTCATTGTATCACCGTGCAGTTTCCGGTCAGACGCTCACCCGCACGGCTGTTGGCATAAACCGCAGAGCCGTCGCCCTGGATCACCAGCATTGCATCAGAACCACCAAGCCCCTCGGCCCAGAATCCGCGCACATCACCCATCAGAATCGGCTCTGCGGGGAATTGGGCGTCGCCCATCTGCACGGTTGTCACACGGCGGCGGGGTGGGTCGCCTGCATCTTGGGCGGGCGCAAACTGGCTGCGGTCGATTGCGAAACTGACCGGCACGCCAGAGAGGTCGCAGGTGATGACCTCGGCCAGTGCAGGCCCCGAAAGAGTTGCGCAAAGAGCAGCCACCATCTTCATCCGCCCAAGAAACTGCGGCGGACTTCTTGGTCGGCCAGCAGTTCTTTGCCAGTGCCGGTATGGGCATTGCGGCCCTGTACCAGAACATAGGCTTTATCAGCGATTTCAAGGGCTTGGCGGGCGTTCTGTTCCACCATCAGGATCGGGATGCCGGTGCGGGCCACCTCGATGATCCGGTCAAAGAGTTCGTCCATCACGATGGGCGATACACCCGCAGTGGGTTCGTCCAGCATCAAGACCTTGGGTTTTGTCATCAGCGCACGACCCACTGCGACCTGCTGGCGTTGCCCGCCCGACAGTTCGCCCGCAGCCTGATTGCGCTTTTCCTTGAGGATCGGGAACAGGTCATAGACCTGTGTCATCGTATCGCGGAAATCATCGCGGCGGATGAAAGCACCCATCTCGAGGTTCTCTTCGACCGTCATGGAGGTGAAGATGTTCGAGGTCTGCGGCACAAACCCCATGCCCTTGACCACACGTTCCTGCGGCGAAAGATGCGTGATGTCTTCGCCATCCAGACGCACCGCCCCCTGATTGACATTCAACATGCCAAAGACGGCCTTCATCGCGGTCGATTTGCCCGCCCCGTTGGGCCCCACGATCACGGCAATCTCGCCGCGTTCGGCGGCAATGGTGCAGCCGTGCAGGATATCGGGGCCTTTGCCATAGCCACCGGTCATCGCATCGCCGATCAGGAAAGGCTCGCCCTTTTGACCGGTGCTTTGACGCGGGTCATTTTGCGCAGCGGAAAGCGTGCCGCCACCGTCCTTGGTGATGGACCGGTCCTTGTTGCCACGGTCGTTCTGGTAGGGATTATCACTCACGGGTTAATGTACTCTGCCAGAAAGGGCGCATAGGCCAGAAGCGTATCGCGCATCAGCGCTTGCTCGGCCACGTCAGCGTGGTTGACATAGATGTAATAGAAGGTGGCAGCAGAGCCCAATACGGCCCCCAGAAGGATGGTCAGCAAGAATTTCATGTCGCACTTACCTTATCTTTGTTTTTCAACCCGGTGCCGAGGTAGGCCTCGATCACTTGTTCATTTGCCTTGATCTCGTCCAAGGTCCCTTCGGCCAGAACGTGGCCTTCCGCCATACAGATGACTGGATCACAAAGGCGGCCGATAAAATCCATGTCGTGTTCGATCACGACGAATGTGTAGTTCCGTTCCTGATTCAGCCGGATGATCGCATCACCGATGGTGTTGAGCAGGGTGCGGTTCACGCCTGCGCCGACCTCGTCCAGAAAGACGATCTTGGCGTCGACCATCATGGTGCGCCCCAGTTCCAGCA
>NZ_JANQTS010000027.1 GCF_030731595.1 Yoonia sp. | reverse complement strand
GCGTCTTTCACCCGTGTCGGTGCGGCCATCATCATCGGCAGTCGCGGGTCTTCGAATTTGATCGCACTCGCCCCGTCGGGCATCGCCACGTATGTCGTCCCGCTGATCACCGAATGGGGGTGGATGTGGCCGGTGTGGATGCCGCCTTCGGGCAGAATGTTGATCCAGATGTCCTCTAGGACTAGCTTCTTGTCGCCCAGATCGAATTGCACGTCCTTGGCAAAGGCCGCGACGTGGGCGTCCAGCACTTTGACCAGATCCTTGAAGATCGGGAACCGCCAGGGCAGATCGGTGAGCGATGCATAGGATGTATAGCCCGGATAGCCGTTTTCCTCGCACCATTCCTGCCCCGCTTCGTCGTCATCGGCGATGACAAGGCAGGAGTTTTCCAGCTCGGCCGCATCCACGGGCTTGCCGTGTTCCGAGAGTTTGGCGTGATAAAGGCGGGTCGCGAAGAGGGATTTGATGTCTGACATATTCCGTTCTTAGCGGTCTGGCGCTGAGAGGTATAGAGAGATCAACTGGCGTCGACCGTGGCAGACCATTCAACACCTTTGATTCATTGCATCACAGGGGGTTGCTTTATAGTGGGATGGGGTCTAAACGGCGCACTTCTACCCCCACTCCATCGGGAATCGGGTGACGTTTCGCACGGCCTGCCGATGATGTTGAAAAAGGAAAATGGCATGAACGCCAAAGAACTGCGGGCCAAAACGCCCGATCAGCTTCGTGATGAGCTGGTGAACCTGAAAAAAGAGAGCTTCAATCTGCGTTTTCAGCAGGCCACCGGCCAGCTTGAGAACACTGCAGGCATCCGCGCCGCACGTCGCAATGCCGCGAAGGTCAAAACAATTCTGAACGAAAAGGCCGCTGCTGCGGCATCGGAGGCTTAATCCATGCCTAAGCGTATCCTGCAAGGGGTTGTCACAAGCAACCAGAACGAACAGACCGTCACCGTTTCGGTCGAACGCCGCTTTAAGCACCCGCTACTTCAGAAAACTGTCCGTAAGTCCAAGAAGTATCGGGCTCACGACGAGAACAACGCATTCAACGTTGGTGACCAGGTCCGTATTCAGGAATGTGCGCCAAAGTCGAAAACAAAACGCTGGGAGGTTATTGCTTCCTAAGCAATAACACCCGGTTCAATCGAAACCCTGGGCCCCCGGACGGAAATCGGGACTTGCCCAAAGGTCGGAAGGAAACCAAATGATCCAGATGCAGACCAATCTGGATGTTGCTGACAACAGCGG
>NZ_JANQTS010000026.1:33079-58121 GCF_030731595.1 Yoonia sp. | reverse complement strand
ACCCCGCAAGGCCGCCGCATTGCCTTTCACCTGACCCACGGAACAGGCCCTGCTGTCGTGTTTCTGGGTGGTTTCAAGTCGGATATGGGCGGCACAAAGGCTGTGTTCCTCGAACAATGGGCCCGCGCCCAAGGACACGCTTTCTTGCGGTTTGATTACTCCGGTCACGGCGAAAGCAGCGGGGCCTTCACCGATGGGGCTATCGGGGACTGGTTCGAGGATGCGCTGGCCGCGATTGGCCTTTTGGCGGGGCCGGTCATTCTGGTCGGTTCCAGCATGGGCGGCTGGATTTCCCTGCTTGTGGCGCGCACGATCCCTGAACGGGTTGCGGGCCTGGTGACCATAGCAGCCGCCCCTGACTTTACCGAAGACAGCATGTGGGCCGGATTCTCCGAGACCCAAAAGGCGGAGCTGATGGCGGGGCAGGTGGCATTGCCCTCTGAGTATGGCGACCCCTATATCATCACCCGCCGCCTGATCGAGGAAGGGCGAACGCGGCTTGTCTTGCGCGACCCGCTGCCCTTGCCTTTCCCTGTGCGATTCTTGCAGGGGACCGCCGATGCGGATGTGAAAATGTCCGTGGCCTTGCACCTTTTGGATCATGCCTCTGGCCCCGATATGCGGCTGACGCTGGTGGATGGCGCGGACCACCGGTTTTCGGATCAGGCCTGTCTGGATCTGATTGTGACCTCGGTCGCGGATGTCTTGGCGCGGGCGGGTTGAAACCCACCTGACGACTGACGCCACGTTTCGCTTTGGGATCATGTGCGGGACTGCATAGAGTGCCCGAAATCCTTGGGAGGGGACAAAGATGGCATTGTCGCTTGGTCAAAAGGCGGGCTGGGGTCTGGCGGATATGGGCGTGGTCGTCTTTGTCGTGGTCAAACAACTGCTGATCCTGACCTACTTGACCGCTTTTCTGGGCGTTCCGGTGGGTATTGCCGGTTTCGTGACGACGGCGGTTCTGGTCTTTGACATGATCACCGACCCGATGGTGGGCTATCTGAGCGACCGGACCCAAAGCCGCTTTGGCAGGCGCGCGCCTTGGATGTTTGTGGGCGTGCTGGTGATGGCTGCGGGGATGGTCGGGCTGTTTGCGGTGCCGCCTGACATGGCAATGGCAGGGAACCTTGCATGGGTGGTCGCGTTCTTCGTGATGGCCACGATCGGCTTTACCATGGTCGCCATTCCTTACGGGGCGCAATCCGGCGAAATCACGCAAGATCCCCGCGAAAGATCAGCGATGACAGGCTGGCGGATGGGGTTTGCCAGCATCGGCATTCTGATTGGCGGGGCGGTGATTCCGGGGCTGGCGGGGCAGATGGGCTATGCGATGGCGGCATTGGCCGTGACGCCCTTGATGGTCGGGGCGGTCTGGCTGTCGCTCTGGTCCACCCGCAAGGCCCCGCGTGTTGCGGTCGCAGCCACGGTCGATCTGCGCGGCATGTTCGGGCTGGTCTTTGCCAACAAGGCCTTTGTCGTGCTGGTGCTGCTTTACGGGGTGATGACCCTTGCCATTGCGATGATCACGGCGGGCCTGCCTTTCGCGGCACTTTATCTGATCATCGACAGCGGTGACACCATGCTGTCGGGAGCGGCCGCAGCGCTGACGACGCTCAGCTTGATGTTTGCTGCCTTCGTGGTGGGATCAATCCTTAGTCAAGCAGTCTGGGTTCTACTGTCGCACAGGCTTGGCAAAGTCGGTGCGCTGGTCTTGGGACTGAGTCTTTATGTTGTCTTGCTTTACACGCTCTACACAATGCTGCCTTCAGTCAATGTCACTGCGATTGCGGGGATGTTCGTGCTGGCCGGAATGACAAATGGGGCCTATCAACAGATACCCTGGGCGATCTATCCTGATCTGATGGATGTCACTCGCCGCCAAAGTGGCGCCGCGATCGAAGGAGCGTTCTCAGCTGTGTGGTTATTTGGGCAAAAACTGGCGAATGCGGTTGCCCCTGCCGTGTTGGGTCTGACCCTTGCCGCGGCCGGTTGGCAGGAAACGACAGGTGGTGTTGTGCCGCAAAGCGACAGCGCGCTGGGCGTTTTGCAGATGGCGATCACCCTTATTCCGGCAGCAATCCTGAGCATCGCGATCGTCGGGCTTTGGCTTGTCTATCGCCCCATGGCGCGGCGTGCCATTGGTTGATCTGGCGACCATAGAGGCGACATTGGCCGCAGCCGAAGCAAAGGTGCCCAACCTGCGCCCAGGCTGCGCAAAGCGTATTGTCTGGGCGGGTACCCCTGCAACCAAGACCCAGACAGCCGTGCTCTATATCCACGGGTTTTCCGCGACAGGCGAAGAAATCAGGCCTTTGCCGGACATGGTGGCGCAAGGGCTTGGCGCAAATCTCTTTTTCACACGGCTGACAGGGCATGGCCAGGATGGGGCAGCCATGGGGCGCGCCACGCTGGCGGACTGGCAAGCGGATGTGGCAGAGGCGCTCGCCGTGGCGCATACCATCGGGGATGACGTGGTCATCATCGGCTGTTCGACAGGGTGTACACTGGCGACTTTGGCACTGGCGCAGGGTGCGACAGCAAAGGCGATGATCCATGTTTCCCCGAATTTCGGGCTGCGCAACAAAGCCGTCCAATTCCTGCTTGATCTGCCTGCATCGCGCCATTGGTCCAAATATGTGGCTGGCAACACGCGCGTGTTCAAACCCATCAGCACCGCCCACAGCGCATATTGGACGCTCGCATATCCGACAGCTGCCGTGCATGTCATGGCCGATGCGGTACGGGCCGTCCGTCAACTGGACCTTTCAGCGGTCACGGTCCCTGCGCTCTTTTGTTTTAACGCAGACGATCAGGTCGTGCATCCAAAGAACACTGCACAGGTCATGGCACGGTGGGGTGCCGCGGTCGAGAAAATCGACATCATCCAAACCGCTGCGGATGATGACATGGGGCATGTGATGGCCGGAGACATTTTCTCGCCTGGCCAAACAGCGCCACTGGCTCGGCAGATTTTGGCTTGGTTGCATGGTTTGGGGCGCGGCTGAAAGACTTGCGGCAGAAGCTTTTCCGCTGCACACTCAAAGAAAACCTGAAGGGTTGAGCAGAGTGTCTGGGCTTAAGCAACATGCCGCGTGAAACGCTGGTGATGATCCCGCCAATGCTGTCGGATGCGCGCGTCTTTGCGCATCAACTGCAAGAATTGTCGCGGTCACAGGCGGTGATGGTCGCGCCGACATCCTGTGGCGAGCGGATGGAAGAAATCGCAAGCCAGATCCTGACATGGTCGCCATCCAGGTTCGCACTCTGCGGGATGGGAATGGGTGGCATGGTCGCGATGGAAGTGCTGCGCCGCGCGCCGGATCGCGTGACACGCATCGCCTTGATCAGCACCAGCCCACAGGCGGACACGCCTGAAGCCGCCGCCGCGCGCGAAACCCACATCATCGCGGCCCGTGCGGGTCGTTGGGATGATGTGTTGCAGCACGAGATCAATTCGACATGGATGGCACCATCGACAGACAAGGTGGATCTTGTCCGCCATCTTACTGAAATGGGCCGTGATCTGGGGCCAGAAGTCTATATCAAGCAAGCGCGCGCCATGCAGCGGCGCAAAGACCAGCAGTCGATTTTACGCCAAATCGAGCAGCCCGCCTCAGTGATTTGCGGACGGCACGACGGGCAGTATCACCTCAAGCGCCATACTTTTCTGGCCGAGCTTATTCCCTATGCCAACCTGGAGATCATCGAAGGGGCAGGGTATTTGCCAAGCATGGAGGCACCCGAAGCGACAACAGACGCGCTGCAACGCTGGATGGCGCAGCCTTTGGTGCTGCGCCACTAAGCTTGGGTGTCTGGTTACTTGAGGTTCACCACATTTGCGGATTTGCCATCGGGCGTATCCGAATTGGCATCAATGAAATCCAGCACCAAAGGCCGGATATTGTTGCGCCAGCTGCGTCCTGCAAAAATCCCGTAGTGTCCGGCACCGGGCTCCAAGTGTGACACTTTCTTGCTGTCGGGCAGACCTGTCAGCAAGCCAAGGGCCGCAAGGCACTGGCCGGGTGCAGAGATATCATCGTCTTCGCCCTCGACAATATTGACCGCGACGGTCGTGATCTTGCCCATATCAACCTTGTGGCCTGCGACCACGAATGCGTTCTGTGCAATCTCGCGACCTTTAAAGATTCGCGCGACGGTGGACAGATAGAACTCTGCGGTCATATCCATGACGGCAAGGTATTCGTCATAAAAGGCGTTGTGCTTGTCGTGTTCAGAGGCGTCGCCTTTGGCCACTTTGATGATCTGGTCACGGAAAGCATTGGAATGGGTCTCTGCATTCATCGAGATGAACGAAGCCAGTTGCAGCAACCCAGGGTATACCATGCGCCCGACGCCTGCATGTTTGAAACCGACCCGCTGGATCATCGTTTCTTCCAACTGACCCATGGTGACGGAACGGCCAAAGTCCGTGACTTCGGTATGATTGGCCTCGGGATCGACAGGACCACCGATCAGTGTCAGCGAGCGGGGCTGCGCCTCAGGATGCAGTTCGGCCAGATAGGCGGTTGCGGCCAAAGCCAAAGGCACAGGCTGGCACACAGCGATCACATGGATATCGGGGCCCAAAGCCTTCATGAAATCCATCAGGTAAAGCGTATAGTCTTCGATATCGAACTTGCCTGCGCTGACAGGAATGTCGCGGGCATTGTGCCAGTCGGTCACATAAACATCTGCATCGGGCAAAAGGCTGATGACGGTCTTGCGCAACAATGTGGCATAGTGCCCGGACATCGGCGCAACAAGCAGGATCTGGCGGGTCCGGTCAGGGCGGTTGCCCACACGAAAACGGATCAGATCACCAAATGGGCGCTCGACAACACATTCGACGCTGACAACCATGTCGGTCCCATCGATGTTTGTCTGCACGGGAATATTCCAATCCGGCTTCATGACCATGCGCGAAAACGTGCGCTCTGTCACTTCGCCCCAAGCCTTGAGCCAGTCCATTGCGGGGTTTGCACCCCAAGACATGATTGGATAGGAGGCATAGGCGCGTGCAGTGGCGCCCAACCATTGATTGGTGTTACGCATGCTTTCCATCAGGTCATAGGTCATCATATACTTCATTAGTTACTCTCCGATGGTCAGCGCTTCTCATGCTGCACGTGCAGCATACGCATAGGAACAAGAATATGACAACAAACGATTTAGAGTCCACAGCTGCCGACGGACAGAACGTTGCAAAACTGGAAGCCAATCTTGCGCGCGTCGAAGAACTGACCCAGCGTTTGTTGAAAGTCATGGGGCAGGGTCGTGCTGTGCCGCCGGCATTGCAGGGACCAAGTCAGGAACTCTACGTCAAGGCAGCCTCTGCCTATATGACCGAAATGATGCAAAACCCCGCCAAACTGATCGAACATCAACTGGCCTTCTGGGGAAAGTCGGTCAAGCACTACGTCGAAGCGCAACACCTGCTGGCGCAAGGCAAGCTAGAGCCACCCACCGACGAAACGCCGAAAGATCGCCGCTTTTCGCACGAATTGTGGGACACCAACCCCTATTTCAATTTCATCAAGCAGCAGTACCTGATGAATGCCGCCGCAGTGCAGCAGGCCGTGGAAGATATCGACACGCTCGATTCTGAAGAGAAAAAGCGTTTGCGCTACTTCAGTCAGCAGATGATCGACTTGATCAGTCCGACAAATTTCCTGCCCACCAACCCCGAAGCCTTGGCATTGGCCGCCGAGACCGAAGGCGAAAGCCTTGTCGCGGGCTTGGAAAACATGATCGCAGACCTTGAGGCGAACAACGGCGATCTGGTCGTGACCTTGGCGGATAAAAAAGCCTTCAAGCTGGGCGAGAACCTCGCCACGACCCCCGGTTCGGTTGTTTTCCGCAATCATCTGTTCGAATTGATCCAATACGCACCCAGCACCGAAAAGGTCTATGAGACACCGCTGATCATCTTTCCGCCGTGGATCAACAAATTCTACATCATGGACCTTAAGCCGCAGAACAGCCTGATCAAATGGGCCGTGGACCAAGGCTATACCGTTTTTGTAGTGTCTTGGGTGAACCCTGATGCGGGGTATCGGGCCACATCCATGACGGACTATGTCGAAGACGGGTACCTGACAGCGATCAAAGAGGTCAAAGACATCTGCGGTGTCAAAAAGGTGAACGCGGTGGGCTACTGCATTGCTGGCACCACACTCTCGCTCACGTTGGCGTTGATGAAGAAACGCAAGGACACTTCGGTGAATGCGGCGACCTTCTTTACCACGCTGACCGATTTTTCGGATCGGGGCGAGGTCGGGGTATTTCTGGACGATGATTTCATCGACGGGATCGAACGCGAAGTGGCGGAGGAGGGGATCCTCGATTCTTTCTTTATGTCGCGCACCTTTTCTTACTTGCGGTCCAATGATCTGATCTACGGACCCGCCATCAAAAGCTACATGATGGGCAAGGCCCCCCCTGCCTTTGACTTGCTCTACTGGAATGGCGATGGGACGAACCTGCCCGCGACGATGGCGGTCGAGTATCTGCGCGGACTTTGTCAGAACGACAAGTTTGCGACCGACGGGTTCCAGATCGCTGGCGAGACCGTGCAGATCAAAGATGTGACCGTTCCGCTTTGCGCTATTGCCTGCGAGACCGATCACATCGCCGCATGGAAAAGCAGCTATGCGGGGATCAGCAAAATGGGATCAAAGGACAAGACCTTTATCCTGTCGGAAAGCGGGCATATCGCGGGCATTATCAACCCGCCCAGCAAGAACAAGTATGGCCACTATACCAACCCCGATCTTGGGCTGAGCGCGGATGATTGGCGCGACTCTGCGGACAGGCATGACGGGTCCTGGTGGCCGCGCTGGGATGCGTGGTTGTCCAAGAAATCAGGCAAAATGACCGACGCCAGAGAGCCCGGAGATGCCGATCACCCCGTGCTGGCCCCTGCGCCTGGAACATATGTCGTGGCTAAGTAGTCGAAAATTCTCACAAATTTTCACCCGCAGAAAAACTTTATGCTGCAGTGCAGAAAAGACTTGAAATGCTGCACTGCAGCATACATATTGGTGTCACAAGATAACAGCGGGTTCAGTTCCCGCACCGAACCCGAAAGGCGACTAACATGGCTGCTAAAGCACAAGACTTCACCGCGATCTTCAAAGAGATGACAGGCGCGTTTCCTGTCGACACCAAAGCAATGGAAGAGCAGTTCAAGAACCAGACTGCACTGGCCGAGAAAATGTCGACTGTTGCACTTGACGCTGCCGGCAAATCTGCCGAGCTGTCTGCAAAGTGGACAAAAGACACCATCGCAAAAATGGAAGCGATGACCAAAGCAAAGGCAGAGCCTGCTGACTACGCAAAAGCGATGACAGACTTTGCTTCTGCAACTGCTGAATCTGCTGCCGAGCATATGGCTTCTTTCGCTGAAATCGCGAAAAAAGTTCAGACACAGACAATGGAACTGGTCCTGGCTGCTGGCAAAGACATGTCAGAAGAAATGACTGCTGCTGCAAAGAAAGCCACTGACGAAGTGACTGCTGCCGCGAAAAAAGCGACTGCTGCTGCAAAGTAAGCATGGTCTAGAACAGCCCTTGCCTCCCTGAGGGTTTTGTTTTCGAAAGACGGTCCGCCACGCGGGCCGTCTTTTGTTTTGCAGCAAAGGCTTTCTTTTTGCGCAGACGCAGAATAGGCTTCTCTGCAGCGCAATATCTGCTGTGAGGAACATCCGTGGCTGACACCAACAAACCGTTACTGATCAAGCGTTACGCAAGCCGCCGTCTCTATAACACAGAGACCAGCGATTATGTGACGCTGGAAGATATTGCCGCCTTTATCCGCGAGGGGCGCGAGGTGCAGATTGTCGATCTCAAGTCAGGCGACGACCTGACCCGCCAATACCTGTTGCAAATTATCGCAGAGCACGAAAGCCGCGGTGAAAGCGTATTGCCTGTTGATGTGCTGACCGATCTGGTGCGCAGCTACACCAGCCAAGCCGCCTCCGTTGTGCCAGAGTTCCTGCAAGCCAGCTTCGAGATGCTGCGCGAGGGGCAATCCAAAGTGATGGAGAACATGAGCAAGACAAACCCGATGGCCGTTATGCCGGGGTTCGAGGCCATGCGCGCGCAACAGGCGGCGTTCTTCAAGGCAATGACGGGTGGCATGATCCCCAGCAAAACAGCGCCTGAATCAGATGGCGATGATCTGGGCGAGATCAAAGAGCAGTTGGCGGCATTGCAAGAAAAGCTGTCAAAGCTGGGTAAGTAACGCCTGCCCCTAAACGCCCAAACGATCCCGCAGCGCATACCATGACATGGCAAGCGCCAGTAGGGGTGCGCGAAAGGCCACCCCGCCGGGATAGCTGGGACCTTTGAGCTGGGCCAAGGTATCAAACCGGCCTGCCTGTCCTGCAATGGCTTCGGCCATGACTTTCCCCGTCAGACCCGACAGCGCCACCCCATGGCCGGAAAACCCTGACCCTGAAACGATGTTTGGCGCGATCCGCTGGATCGACGGCAGGCGGTTGACGGTGATCCCCAAAGTGCCACCCCACGTATAGTCGATTCCGACACCTTGCAGCTGCGGGAACATCTCGACCATCCGGGCGGCAAGCACGGTTTTGACATCTTTGGGAAAGCCAAGCCGGTAGCTTGGACGCCCCCCGAACAAGAGCCGTTTGTCTTCGGAGAGCCGGTAGTAATTCAGAACGAATTTGCTGTCAGACACGGCAATGTCGCGGGCCAGGATTTCTGCGGCACGGTCGCCCAAGGGTTCGGTCGCCGCGATAAAGCTGTTGAGCGGCATGATCTTGGCCGACACCTTTGGCACGATATTGGGCAGATACCCGTTCCCCGCAAGGATCACATGACGTGCCTTCACGCGCCCTTTGTCAGTGCGCACTTCGGCAGGATCACCCTGTTCAATATGGTGAACTTCTGCGCGTTCGAAAATCTGTGCACCCGCCGCTTCGGCCAGACGCGCGAGCGCGAGCACATAGCGCAAGGGGTGAATATGCCCCGCACCCATATCCAGAATGCCACCCTGATACTGCGGTGTTTTGACCAAAGCCTGCATCTCTGCGGCATCCAGTTGTGTCACCAGATCATAGCCGTAGGTGTCATTCAGATAGGCCGCATCACGGTGATACTTTTCCACTTCAGCGGCTGTGCATCCCGCTTCGGCAACGCCGGACGTGAAGCGCGCATCAGGGACGTCTGTGGCGCAGATCCGGCGAATGTCGTCCTTGGCCTCTTGCGACAAGGCCCAAAGTGCTGCCGCTTGGTCCTTGCCGTATTTCTGCGCAAGCAGGCGTTGCGACATGTTGAAGCCGGTACACACCTGCCCGCCATTGCGCCCCGAGGCGCCAAAGCCCACGCGATGGGCGTCCAGCACCACCACATCCAGCCCCTTCTGGGCCAGATGCTTTGCCGCCGAAAGCCCCGTAAAGCCCGCCCCGATGATACAGACATCGACGGTCTTGTGGCCATAAAGCGGCGGACGCTCCGGCGGCATGTCGACAGTTGCGACATACCAGCTCTTGGGCAGTTGGCCGGGGCTTTCGTTGCGATAAAGAGGGCTGGCCATCTAGACGTTCAAAAGCAGGTGTTCGCGCTCCCACGGGCTGATGACTTGCAGGAACTCGGTGTATTCCGTGCGCTTCACAATGGAATAGACCCGCGCAAAATCGTCGCCCAGAACCGCATGCAGTTCTTTGGCCTCGTCAAACAGATCGAGCGCATCCGACAAAGAGCCAGCAATTTCGGCCTCGGACTCAGACGCCTCGCCGCGCCAGCGCTTGTCGGGGCGGATTTCGTTTTTCAGGCCCAGATACCCACACGCAAGCGATGCCGCGATGCAAAGGTAGGGGTTGCAATCCATCCCCGGCAAGCGGTTTTCGATGCGCCGCGCCTCTGGCGGAGAAATCGGGATACGGATTCCCGTGGTCCGGTTGTCACGGCCCCATTCAAGGTTCACCGGTGCGGCTTCGCCTTCGACATAGCGGCGATAGCTGTTCACATAGGGCGCGATCAGGGCGATGGCGCTGGGCATATGTTCCTGCAGCCCGCCAATGAAGTGGAAAAAGGCATCGGTTTCGCCGCCACCCGGGCCGGTAAAGATATTGCGGCCTTTGTTGTCCACGACCGAATGGTGCACATGCATCGCCGATCCCGGTTCGCCTTCGATGGGTTTGGCCATGAAGGTGGCAAAACAATCGTGCTTCAGCGCGGCTTCGCGGATCAGCCGTTTGAAATAAAAGACCTCATCGGCCAGTTTCAGCGGATCACCGTGGCGCAGGTTGATTTCAAGCTGACCGGCACCGCCTTCCTGCGCAATCCCGTCAATCTCGAAGCCCTGTATTTCCGCAAACTCATAGATGTCGTCGATCACGGGGCCATAGTCGTCCACGGCTGACATCGAATAGGCCTGCCGTCCCGCAGCGGGGCGGCCTGTGCGGCCCATCATCGGCTCGATCGCTTTGGCGGGGTCGATGTTGCGCCCGACCAGATAGAATTCCATTTCGGGTGCGACGATCGGGTGCCAGCCTTCGGCTTCGTAAAGCGCGACCACGCGACGCAGCACGTTGCGCGGCGCAAAGGCCACCGGCTTGCCCTTTTGGTCAAAGGCATCATGGATCACCTGCAAGGTGCCATCGGTTGCCCAAGGGGTGGCTGTCGCGGTCGACAGATCCGGCTTGAGGATCATGTCAGGCTCCAGAAACCCGTCCGGCCCCGCCGCTTCACCCCAGTCGCCTGTGATGGTCTGGAAAAAGATCGAGTTGGGCAGGTGGAAATGTCCCTGTTTTTCCCATTTGCTGGCAGGCACAGCCTTGCCACGCGCGATGCCGGGCAGGTCGGCGATGACGCATTCGACCTCGTCCAGGCGGTTTTGCTCCAGATAGGCTTGTGCGGCCGGTGGAATTTGGTTGATCCAACTCATGCGAGTACCCGTTCTTTGAAAAACTTTGCAATTTGCGCGGCAAGCCGAGGGTTATCCAAAGGCTCGTTCAGGGTCGCGCGTGCCGTGGCGAGTTGCTCGTCCGGCACGATACCGGGACCGCGATATTCCACCAGCCCACCAATGAATTCCGGCCCGTATTCGGGGTGGGGTTGGGTTGTGAAAACGCGGTTGCCATAGACCAGCGCTGCATTCTCGCAAAAGTCGCTACAGGCATAGACTTGCGCGTCTGCCGGCCGTTCGGTGACCTGATCCTGATGCCAGGCATTCAGCGCCAGGGTTTCCCCATTCCAGTTATAGGTTTGACGACCGACCGACCAGCCGCCGGCAAACTTCTCGACCTTGCCGCCAAGGGCCTGCGCGATGATCTGGTGCCCAAAGCAGATACCCACCAGCGGGATATCGGCGGCATAGACATCGCGGATAAATGTCTCGAGCGGGGGGATAAAGTCGAGATCTTCGTAGGCCCCGAATTTGGAACCCGTTATCAGCCAGCCGTCGCAATCGGTGATGCTGTCGGGGAATTCCATATCAACGACGCTATAGGTGGCAAAGTCGAACCCAAAGCCATCAAGCATGCGTTCAAAGTGAGGGGCAACGTCGCCCGTAATTGGCAAGAGCTCGTCTGGTGCGTGCCCGGTTTGCAAGATGCCGATTCTCATGGGTGTCTCATTGTTATTGCTTGGCCCCAAGCTAGAGGCTTCGCTAGACCGTGTCGAGATAGAGGTCGAGCTGCTCTTCCGGCGTGAGTTCCTTGAAATAGTGCATTTCCTGCCGCTTGGTGCGGATCAGGTTGTCCACAAGTTGCGGGTCGAAAATCCGCTGCGCCAAGGGGCTTTTCTCGAATGCATCAATCGCCTCGCCCCAACTGCCGGGGACTTGCGGCATCTTCTGGATATAGGCGTTGCCCGTGATCGGCTCCGGTGGGGTCAGCTTGTCTTCGATCCCGATCAAGGCAGAGCCAAGGACCGCCGCCAAGAAAAGATAGGGGTTCACATCCCCCCCTGCGACACGGTGTTCGATCCGGCGCGCACCAAAGCTGCCGCCCGGAACCCGGACCGAGGCCGTCCGGTTATCATAAGCCCAGCAAATGCCTGTCGGCGCATGGGCCCCCGGCACCAGCCGTTCATAGCTGTTGCCATGGGGTGCGAAGATCAACGCCAGTTCCGGAATGCCCGCCAGACAGCCCGCGATTGCGTTATGCAGCAGGGGCGAACCTTCATAGGTGTCATTGGCCATGACGTTCTTGCCGTTTTCATCAATGATCGAAAAATGCGTGTGCAGCCCGTTGCCTGCATAATCTTCGTAGGGTTTGGCCATGAAGCTCGCGGCCATCCCGTGATTACGGGCCAAGCCCCGCACCAGCATCTTGAACAGCCAAGCATCATCTGCGGCCTTCAGCGCATCAGGCACATGCTCTAGGTTCACCTCGAACTGACCAATGCCGCCCTCAGAGATCGCGGCCTCTGCGGGAATATCCATCAACTCGCAAGCCTCGTAGAGCTCGTTGAAGAAGTTGTCGAAAGCATCCAAAGCGCGCAGCGACAGGATTTCGGCACCCGCGCGCCGCTTGCCAGAGCGGGGCGATTTGGGTTGCCGCAACTCAAGGCCGGAATCGTCGACCAGATAGAATTCCATCTCTGTCGCAGCGACCGGCGTGAGCCCGAGTGCCTTGTAGCGCGCGACCACTTTCGCCAAAGCATGGCGTGGATCACCGGCGAAAGGCCGACCGTCTTCATGAAAGGCCCAGAGCGGCAGAATGGCCGAAGGTGATGACAGCCAAGGCATCGGCACATAGCCCCGCTCGGTGGGGAGCAAGACCCCATCGGCATCGCCGCTTTCAAAAACCAGCGGGCTGTCGTCGATATCCTCGCCCCAGATATCCACATTCATCACCGACAGCGGAAATCGGGTGCCGTCTTTCTCAAGCTTTGCAGCAAAGCGCCGCGGCACACGTTTGCCCCGCGCCTGACCGTTCAAATCGGCGGCACCGCACCGCACGTTGCGCACCTCGGGGTGGTCTTCTAGCCAACTCATCGAATGATCTGAGGCCTCACTTTAAGTGCCCTGCGTCTGTCCTGCGGCAGGTGACGGTTCAGGCGGGCGTTGATGATCCCGAATACTCCAATGACGACCAAGGTCAGCAAGATGAAATAGAAGGCAAGGATCGGATAGGGGATAAACGGGTTGAAAGTCTTATCGGCAAAGTAGTTGGCATAGTAGAGCGCATCGCCGCGCTGTTGCGTGGCTGGAAAGCCCGAAAAGAACACCAGTGTCGTGGCATGGAAGAGAAAGATAGCTTCGTTGGTATACCCGGGCCAAGCCAAGCGCAGCATCGTCGGAAAGATCACGCGCCGAAAACGGTTCCAGCCGGACAGGCCATAGGCATCTGCCGCTTCGGTATCGCCTTTGGGGATGGACTGCAACGCGCCATAAAAGATCTCTCCGGTATAGGCGGCGGTGTTCAGGAAAAGCACCACCAGCGCGCCGGCCCATGCAGAGGTCAGCGGGCTGAAAATCGGATAGGACCCTTTGAGGCTGAGGAACAGGAAGTAGGCAAAGAAGAACTGGATAAAAAGCGGCGAGCCGCGAAAGACAAAGATGAACCACTCTGCCGGTTTGCGCAAAAACGGACTGCGGGCGGCCTTGCCCATAGCGACGGCTGTCGCCAGAAAAAAGCCCGCAACCAGCGCGACCAAGCCGAAATAGATGTTCCAGATCATGCCCGAGCCGATCAGCGTGAATTGTTGGCACAGCGTAAAATCACTGCGCGGCAACAACCGTTCACCGATGCCTTGGCTGCGCAAGGCGTAGTCAGCGATGGTTTCCCAGCAACTCACGCCGCCGCCTTCCGCTGCGCTTCGCCTGCAGCCGTCGCTTGGCCATGCGTCAGCTTGGCCATGATCCGGTCAAGCACGACTTCTGACACTTTGGTGAAGCACAGATAGAAAACCAACAGCGCGAGGAAATACCACATGCGCCAATCACCATGCGGGTAATCGGTGAACTGCGGCTGTTTCGCACCGCCCAATTCGCGGGCCCAATAGACGATGTCCTCGACGCCCAGCAGAAACAAAAGCGGCGTGGCCTTGATCAGCACCATCCACAGGTTCGACAGGCCGGGCAGGGCGTAAACCCACATCTGCGGAACCAGCACGCGCCAAAAGGTCTGGCGGCGGCTCATCCCGTAAGCTTCGGCAGTTTCCAATTGCCCGCGCGGTACGGCCCGCATTGCGCCAAAAAGCACGTTGGCGGCAAAGGCTCCGAAAACGATGGCAAAGGTCAGCACCGCCAGCATAAAGCCATAAGTCTCGTGGACCCATTGCGGAGAATTGCCCAAGGGCAGCTTGGCCGCGGTGCAAACGACAAAGTCATTGCCTTGACGGACGGGTTCGGTCCAGTCGGGGCATTTGATGCGGTGGCGGATGTATTCGAAGGCCTGATCAAGTGCGATGACGAAGAACAAAAAGAAAGCAATATCGGGGATGCCGCGCACAACGGCGACATAGGTCTTGCCGATCCAGCGCAGCGGGGCGAAATCGCTGCGGGCAGCGGACGCGCCGGCAAAGCCAAAAGCAAGCGCGGTCGGAGCCGTAATCGCAAGCAGCAACAGGACAGTGCCAACGGCGTAATACATGGACATATGCTTGCCTGTGGTCAGGTAGCAACTCATCCATTGGAAGCCTTCAAGGACGGCTGGATCTGTGCAGAAACTAAAAATTTTGAGGCCTGAGTGTTAGGGCAGATCTTTCGCGTATTCGTTGCAAGATGACATGCAAGTTGCGCCCCGCCACGGCGGGCAGGGCGCAATAAGGTCTTAGAAAGTTGCCGAACCCGGCAGCCACTTTGTGATCAGTTCGTTCAGCGTGCCATCCGCCTTCATCGACTGGATCGCTGCTGTGAATTTGTCGCGCAACTCTGTGTCGGACTGGCGTACGCCAAGGCCGATACCGCCGCCGATCAGAACGTCCTCGCCCACGATCGAGACTTCGCTGTCTGATTCAGCGATCGGTTCAAGGAATGCTTTGTCAGCCAGAACCGCATCGGCTTCGCCTGCCTTGACAGCGGCGATGGTTTCGTCAGGTGTGGCGAATTCCAGCAAAGTCGCGCCGGCCATGCCTGTGACATAGCTGGCTTGGATGGTGCTGGACTGTGCCGCGATCACAGCATTGCTGAAATCAACCTCGCCCGTTGCCAGGAAAGCCGATGGATCAGGCTGGGTATAGGCTTCGGAGAAGTCGATCACTTCTTTGCGTTCGTCGGTGATCGACATGCCAGCGATGATCGCATCATAGTTGCCGGACACGAGGTTGGGGATAATGCTGTCCCATTCGTTGGTGACCCACTCACAGGTCAATTCGGCGCGGGCGCAAAGCTCGTCGCCCAACTCACGCTCGAAGCCGTCGACTTCACCGGCGTCATTGATGAAGTTGTACGGAGGGTAGGCGCCTTCGGTGCCCAGACGCACGACGCTGTGGCTTTCGGCCATTGCCATGCTTCCCAAAAGCGCAAGTGCGGCTGTGGACAGGATCAGGTTTTTCATCAGTTTTCTCCCGAGTTGATGATTTTCTAAGAGACCGTCGCAGAGAGAAATCCCTGCAAGCGTTCCGTCTTGGGGTTGCTAAAGAGTTCAGCGGGTGGGCCTTGCTCTTCGATTTTGCCTTGGTGCAGAAACACAACGTGGTCGCTGACGTCACCGGCCAGTCGCATGTCGTGGGTTACAATAATCATAGTCCGCCCTTCGGCAGCCAAGTCCTTGATAACCTTTACGACTTCCTGTTCCAATTCAGGGTCCAACGCGCTTGTCGGCTCATCGAAAAGCAGCGCTTTGGGTTCCATGCAAAGTGCGCGTGCAATTGCTGCGCGCTGTTGTTGCCCACCCGAAAGCTGGGCGGGATAGGCATCGCATTTGTCACCGATGCCCACCTTGTCCAGATACTTGCGCGCGGCCGCTTCGACCTCGGCCTTTTCGCGCTTGAGCACTGTGACCGGCGCTTCCATCACGTTTTGCAGGATCGTCATATGCGCCCAAAGATTGAACTGCTGAAACACCATCGACAGGTTCGTGCGGATACGGATCATCTGCGCATGATCGCCCGGGCGGCGGTGCAGACCTGTGCCTTTCCAGATCACCGGTTCGCCGCAAAAAATCACGTCACCCTGCTGGCTGTCTTCGAGCAGGTTCGCACAGCGTAACAGCGTTGATTTTCCCGAACCAGACGACCCGATCAAAGACACCACATGGCCCGCAGGGGCCACGATGTCGACGCCCTTGAGAACTTCAAGGTCACCATAGGCTTTGTGCAGGTTGCGGATTTCGATAACAGGGGCAGCGATTGTCACGTTGGGCAGCTTTTTCTTATTCCACCGCAGAGTAGTGCCTATTTTGTGGCCTTTTGCAACGGTTTGCGTCGTTATGACCCAGCGTCACGCAGAGATTGCCTCATGCTTGGGCGGGAATGGCAGATCATACGCAGTTTGAGGCAGCCTGATAATGCCCCGCAATCCAAGCGTCTGCGCATCCTGGGCTGACATCCGTTCAATGGCCGCGGTGATTGCTTCAAAATAGGGCGCCGGGTTCTGCCCCATGCGCGTGATGAAGGTCATGCCGGGTGACGTATCCGTATGGCCGATGACCTTCAGCCGGGTTGTCATCGGGTTCTCGCCGCTCTCGATCCGCCAGGTCTGCGCGTCAATGGCTGCAATGTCGGCGCGCTCTTCGGCGACTGCGGCAATGCTGGCGTTATGGCTTCCGGTGACAAGGGTGGGGTCAAACTGAAAGCCGTGGCTTTGCGCCCATAGCTGCGCCGCGCCATAGCCTGACTGCGATAGAAAATCGTTACAGGCAAACCGCGCCATGGCCATGTCTTGCGGGGCTTCGGCGGGGCTGTCTTTGCGCACGATGAAAACGCTGTTGTAATAGCCCGGCTCACATCCCGGCAGGCCATAATCGGCAGCACCAATCACGGTGACCTTGTCGCGAAATCTGGCCCGATAGGGCAGATTGCAAATCTGGCTCAGGGATAAATCCGGATGCGCCCAGCCGTCCATATGGTCGATCTCATGGTCCAGCGCATCTGGCGCGCTGACGCCGCTTTGCTGCAAGCCATCGCGGATCAGCGCCCAAAGCCGGTCATGTGCCGCCCTGTTGGAAGCGCGCGCATACATCGGCAGGCTGGCGATCATCCGGCGCTGACCCTCAGACGCGCGCGGTGACTGTCTTGATCCGACACGCCCAGCAAAGATGCGGTCATCCGCATCATGCTGTCCTCTTCGTGGTCACGCACACCATCGGCCATGACAACAGCCCACATGGCTTCCAGCACGGCCAGACGGTTTTCATAGGCGACGGCATCCTTGATTGCACGGGTAAAGCGCACGGTATCGGGGGCCTCGGCCTCCAAGGCCTCGCATTCCGCGCGCAATGCGGCGGCCTCGGCAGGGGTCAGCCCATAGCGTTTGGCAAGAGAGGCATCAATCTGTGCGATTTCAGCGGCAGCATAGTCGCCATCGGTGCGGGCAAGCCGGACAAGCAAGGCACCAAGCGCGATGCGCGCATCGGTATCGGGCAGCATTTGAGGTTCGGGGGCGGTCAGACGCCGGAGGAGATCACTAAACATACCGACTACATAGGATCACTTAGCTTGTCTTGGAAGAGGGCAGAAAGACGCGCTGCTTCTTCCGCGAAGCCAAAAGGCGGATTCACGACAAAAAGACCCGACCCCACCATCCGGTGTCCGGGACGCGCGGGGGGAAAGCGGACCTCATGGGCGATGGCATCGGGCAGGGCCTCTTGCAGCGATTTGATCATCGGTGCGTGGGGGGCATCGGTCAGGATCGGATACCATAACATGATCACACCAACACCCCATTTGCGGTGGATTTGGGCAATGGTCTTGGGAATGGTCTGGTAGTCGGTTTTGACTTCGAAGGATGGATCAATCAACAGCAGTCCGCGCCGTGGCTCTGGCGGGCAAAGCGACAGGGCCATTTCCCATCCGTCGCTTTGGCGGAAGAACCCGCCATAGGGGGCCATGTGGGTTTGCAGGGCGGCAAATTCCTGCGGATGCAGTTCCGACAGATGGATGTTGTCCATCGGCCGCAGACATTCGGCAGCGATCACGGGCGATCCGGGATAGGCATTTGGCCCATGTTTCACCCTTATCTTTTGCAGAACAACCGCATAAGGGTGATCCGCCGCAAACCAGTCCGCAGCCAGATTGATCCCTTTGGCGGCTTCCCCCGTCTTGAGGGCCGCCGCATCTGCCAGATCATAAAGCCCGCGCCCCGCATGGGTTTCAATATAGGACAAAGGTTTGTCCTTGCGGGTCATATAGGCCAACACCCACGCCAGCAGGCTGTGCTTGTGCACATCCGCCAAATTTCCGGCGTGATAGATGTGTTGATACGAGAGCATAGGTTCATCCTTTTGCGGCACCTGCCTTGCGACCTAAACCACGCCGGAGGGGCTGTCTATTCTCGGACGCCCATTTGCCTTGCATGTGTTCTTGAACGCGCTACCGTTAGATTGAACAAAGAAAGGAAGCCTATGCTCCTGAGATATTTCATTGCCGCCTGTCTTGTCGCTGCACCTGCCGCGCTGGTGGCACAGGACAGTACTAATGGGATCGCATTCCGGTTCGGCCTTGGGCCTTCGATTGGCCCGGGGTATTTCGGCGACGACGACCTTGATCCGGGTGTCGGTTTCAAATTCAGCCTTGAGAGGTTGCAATTCGGCGGCGTTTCCGTCGGTGGGACTGACAGCTATGGCCTCGGATTTAGCGGGTCCTTGCGGTTTATCGGTGCGCGGAACGCCGATGATTTCGACGAGCTTGCCGGGATGGATGACGTTGATGCGTCGCTCGAGCTGGGGGGCGGGCTGGAATTCACAGCGCCTGACTATGAGGTTTTTGCCAGATTGCGCTATGGCGTTATCGGACACGAAGCACTTGTCGCAGATATTGGGGGTGACCTGTTCTACCGTCCAACAGATCAGTTGACGCTGAAAGCGGGACCGCGCGTGCTTTTGGGTGATGACACCTATGCGCAAACCTATTTCGGGGTTTCAGCCGCCGAAGGACTGACGAGCAGTTTTGATGCTTTCGATGCGCGCGGTGGGATCATCAGTGCGGGGGCAAGGGCCGAAGCCACTTATGCCATCAACGACGACTGGGAGGTCGTTGGCACGCTCACCTATGACCGGTTGCGCGATGACGCCGCAGATAGCCCGCTTACCACATCGGACGAACAACTGGGTGGCAGCATTGTTCTGACGCGGCGGATCACTTTCGGGTTCTGATGGCGCCACAAACCTTTTTGGAAAGATTTTCCCGTTTCCTTGAAAAGCAAAGGGGAGCTTAAACCAAGCGCGATGTTTCGACGGCGGCCCGCACAAAATCAGCAAAAAGCGGATGCGGCGCAAATGGCTTTGACTTCAACTCGGGATGAAACTGCACGCCAATGAACCAAGGGTGATCTTCCCATTCCACGATCTCGGGCAACTTGCCATCCGGTGACATGCCAGAGAACTTCAGCCCTGCTTTCTCCAGCCTGTCGCGATACTTGATATCCACCTCATAGCGGTGCCGGTGGCGTTCTTCGATGGATGTCGTGCCATAGATGCCCGCGACTTTTGACCCCTCGGTCAGTACCGCGTCATAGGCCCCCAGCCGCATCGTGCCGCCCTTGTCGTCATCGGCCTTGCGCGCCACCATGTGGTTGCCCTGCACCCATTCTTTCAGGTGATAGACGACAGGTTCAAACCGTTTCTGGCCGGCTTCATGGTCAAATTCTTCCGATCCGGCCTTGTCCAAACCGGCCGTATTGCGGGCCGCTTCGATCACGGCCATCTGCATGCCCAGACAAATCCCCAGATAGGGAATCTTCTTTTCACGTGCAAATTGGGCGGCCTTGATCTTGCCTTCGGTGCCACGTTCGCCAAAACCGCCGGGAACGAGGATCGCATGAAAGCCTTCCAGATAGGGGGCTGCATCTTCACGATCGAAAAGTTCCGCATCGACCCATTCGATCTTGACCTTGACGCGGTTTGCCATGCCGCCATGGGTCAGCGCCTCTGCAATCGACTTATAGGCATCTTCAAGCTGGGTATATTTGCCGACGATGGCAATTTTGACATGGCCTTCGGGGTTGTGAATGCGGTCGTAAACATCGTGCCACATGTCCAGCTTGGGGGCCGGTGCGGGCGAGATATTGAAGGCATCCAGCACCGCCTGATCAAGCCCTTGTTCGTGATAGGCCAGCGGGGCTTCATAGATTGATTTCAGATCATAGGCCGCAACAACCGCCTCTTTGCGCACATTGCAGAACAGGGCGATCTTCTCGCGTTCCTTCTCGGGGATCGGCTGCTCGGACCGGCACACCAGAATATCCGGTGCGATCCCGATGGATTGCAGTTCCTTGACCGAGTGTTGCGTGGGCTTTGTCTTCAATTCGCCCGAGGCTGCCAGATAGGGCAGCAAGGTCAGATGCATAAAGATGCATTGCCCGCGTACTTTGTCATGGGCGAATTGGCGGATCGCTTCAAAGAAGGGCAAGCCTTCGATATCGCCAACGGTGCCGCCGATCTCGCAGAGCATGAAATCAACCTCGTCCTCGCCGATCTTGAGGAATTCCTTGATTTCGTTGGTGACATGCGGGACGACCTGAATGGTTTTGCCCAGATAATCGCCGCGCCGCTCTTTTTCGAGCACGTTGGAATAGATGCGCCCGGAACTCACAGAATCTGTCTTGCGGGCCGGGACGCCGGTGAACCGCTCGTAGTGGCCCAGATCAAGATCGGTCTCTGCACCGTCGTCGGTGACGAAGACTTCGCCATGTTCAAAGGGCGACATCGTTCCGGGGTCTACGTTCAGGTAAGGGTCCAGTTTGCGCAACCGCACCGAAAAGCCGCGCGCCTGCAGCAAGGCGCCCAGAGCGGCCGATGCAAGACCTTTGCCAAGTGAGGAGACAACGCCGCCGGTAATGAAAATGAAACGCGCCATCGGCTGGGAACCTCCCCGTGAAAACTTCCAAAATTTGTGGGAAAGCGAACCCGAAAATTCGCATTATCACGGGATTTGACTAATACCGGATTCGGACCGGATTGGCAACCGCTGACCCAACATCATGTTGCAGCGCGTGTCCGCGCAGCAACCACTTGTGGTTATTCGCCTGCGGGCAATAGCGGTTCGTCACCCAAAGAGGGCGGCAGCAGGCTGTCGCCCAGGTCCGGCACCGCCACACCATCGGCGCTTGGCAGATCACCCAGACGGTCAGCAACCGAAGACCCGGCTGTATTGCTCGCCGCAATCAGGGTCAGCGCAATCGAAGTGCAGATAAAGGCCGCCGCGAGCATCCATGTGAATTTGCTCATCGCTGTCGCTGCCGGCCGGCTGCCCGTGGCCCCGCCACCGCCGCCCATGCCAAGACCACCACCTTCAGAGCGCTGCAAAAGCACAGTGCCGATCAGGCTGAGCGCGAGGATCAGGTGGATGATAAGGACAACATTTTCCATTTCGGGCCTTTCGGGGCGTTCACGAACACGCGGTATCTAAAAGCTGCAAGGCAATCCCGCAACCCCTGAAACTGCGCCTACTCGTCAATATCGTCCACATCAGCCTGCCCTGTCAGTCTGCGTCGCACGATTGACCAAGACAGGCCAATCGCCAAAACGACCGAGAGCGCGAAAATGGCGATCCATGTATTGATCGTCGGATTATCCAGACTGATGACCCCTTGATCAAACAGAACCCAGATCACTGTGCCGACCACGGCCAGAATCAGGATCATCCCGAAAAGCCCGATCGAGCGCAGAGTGGCCCGCAGATAGATGATGTAACCCACAAGCAGGATCAGTCCGAACAGCACTGTCAAAGACAGGCTCGTTTGATAGTTCGCCATGCTCCAGCGCACATAGTTCCACTCTGTCGGGTTGTAGGTCGCCACCAGCAACAAAAATGCAAAGACCCAGCGAATGACGAAACCCATGATATGCCTCACTTCTTTTGCGCCCGCCGACAATGCCGATGTGTGGCTGCCCTGTCTAGCCTTTGGGCCGCGCAAATTTGCGGTTTCCCATTGGCGGGGGCAGCGATATAGGGGGAACGCAATCTGCAAAGGAATGAATATTCATGGCAAACGTAGTGGTCGTTGGTGCGCAATGGGGCGATGAAGGCAAAGGCAAGATCGTAGACTGGCTCTCGGAACGGGCTGATGTGATCGCGCGCTTTCAGGGCGGCCATAATGCGGGTCATACGTTGGTCATTGATGGTGCGGTATTCAAATTGAACGCGCTGCCTTCGGGTGTTGTGCGGGGCGGCAAGCTTTCGGTCATTGGCAATGGTGTGGTGCTGGACCCTTGGCATTTGGTCAAAGAGATCGCCGCGATCCGTTCTCAGGGCGTTGTGATCAACCCCGAGACGCTGATGATTGCCGAGAACACGCCGCTGATTCTGCCGATCCATGGTGAATTGGACCGCGCCCGTGAGGAGGCGTCGAGCAAGGGGACCAAAATTGGTACAACGGGTCGGGGCATCGGTCCGGCCTACGAAGACAAAGTTGGCCGCCGCTCTGTGCGCGTTGCCGATCTCGCCGATGCGGCCACCTTGGAAGCGCGGGTTGATCGCGCGCTGCAGCACCATGATCCTTTGCGCCGTGGCTTGGGCATCGCACCTGTCGACAGGGATGCACTGATTGCGCAACTCAAGGACATTGCAGCAGAGATTCTGCCCTATGCCGCGCCTGTCTGGAAGGTGCTGAACGAAAAGCGCAAAGCAGGCAAACGGATCCTGTTTGAAGGCGCGCAGGGGGCCCTGCTCGACATCGACTTTGGCACCTATCCCTTCGTGACCTCTTCGAATGTGATCGCAGGGCAAGCGGCGACCGGCGTTGGCCTCGGGCCGAATGCGATCGACTACGTTTTGGGGATCGTCAAAGCCTATACGACCCGCGTAGGCGAGGGCCCTTTCCCGACAGAGTTGGACGATGCCGATGGGCAGCGGCTTGGCGAGCGCGGACATGAATTCGGGACCGTGACAGGCCGCAAGCGGCGCTGCGGGTGGTTCGATGCAGCTTTGGTGCGCCAGACCTGTGCGACATCCGGCGTGACCGGTATTTCCCTGACCAAACTGGATGTGCTGGACGGGTTCGAGACCCTCAAGATCTGTGTCGGATACGAACTTGACGGTGAGACCCTCGACTATTTGCCAACCGCTGCCGACAAACAGGCGCGCTGCACACCGATCTATGAAGAAATCGAAGGCTGGGCAGAATCGACCGAAGGCGCGCGCTCTTGGGCGGACCTGCCTGCGCAAGCGATCAAATATGTGCGACGGATTGAAGAGTTGATCGACTGCCCCGTCGCCCTAGTTTCCACCTCACCTGAAAGAGAAGACACCATTCTGGTGACCGACCCCTTCGCGGACTGAGGTGAGATGACTTATAAAGCACGCAAACGACTGGCTCTTTTTGTACTGGTGGTTGGCCTTCCGATCTACATCATCATCGCGTCCACGATCATGAGCGCGATGTTGAACCAGTCGGTGCGGTTTCCGATGCCCGTCGAGTTTTTGATTTATGTTGGGCTGGGCATCGGTTGGGCCTTCCCCTTGAAATGGGTGTTCAAGGGGATTGGTCAGCCCGACCCGAACGAACAAAACCAACAGTGAAAATTGAAAAAGGCGGGGCTACAGACCCCGCCTTCTTTAACTTATCTGCTTAGCGCGATGTTCAGCCTTGTGCGGCTTGATCATCGTCTGGCCGGAATTGCGAGTTTCCAGAAACCCGGAACCGGCCATTGCTCAATTTGATCAGTTTGCCTTGGCGCAGCAAGCGGCCGAAATACCGCAGACCATCTTCGCGTGTGATTTCTTCGGTTGTTGCTGACTGGACGACTTTCATCACCTGCGGACGTGAAAAGTCCTGTTCACCTTCAACAAAGCAAAGATATGCCCCCGCAGCTTCAAGCATGTCTGCCAGTTCTGTCGCGTCCTGCGCGGCTGCAAATTCGGCAAATCCGCCGTTTCCGGCTGTACCATCCGCTTCTTTGAGGTCAGCAATCGAGCGCAGACGGGCAGATGCTGCATCAAGCGGTGTCGCCGATGCTGCTGCCTTTGTGGTCTCTTGCTCGGCAACGGGCGTGTTGACCACCGCTGCAGGCTCAGTTTCCGTCGCGTCGACGGAAGGATTGTCTTGCGCGACTGGCTGCTCGGTCGGTTCGCTCTTGACCAGCTTAAGAGGCGCAGACGCCTGTGCCTGGCTCTTTTCTTCAGCGTCATGTGCGCCAAGATCATCCTTGAACACTTCATCAGGGTCCGGTGCCTTCTCGCCTTCGTCACCAAGCTGGCGCGCGGCTTCGGTGGCTGCAACCGCTGCTTTCAACTGTGCGAAAGCATCACGATGGCGGCGGCTTTCCGGCTTGTTCAGGTGCTGGTCTGTCTGCGACATGATCCGGCTCATGGCATCATCGACACTCCGCGGAAGACCGTGGCGTGCTACGGCATTTCCCTGCCGTGCAGCGATCTCTGCTTCGACCTTTGCGACCTCTTCGCGCAAGTTGAAGTCGTCATCGTCATCGTCATCGTCATCGGATGGATCGTCCACGCGCGACGCGACATCGCGGTAGGTCAGCACAAGCGTCGACCTGTCAGGCTCTGCCGGTTCTGCAGTTGTTTCTTCTATGTCCTCGACTGGTTCGTCTTCATCAGAGGCTTCGTCCTCGTCAAAATCTTCGAATTCGTCGGCGAGTTCAGAGACTGTGTCGTCTTCAGCTTCATCCTCGTCATCAAGGGCGGCCGCATCATCCTCTTCAAACTCATCGTCATCGAGTGATGAAGCGGAAACGTCATCTTCCTCGTCAAGCTCCGCTGTGTCGTTAACCTCGTCCTCGTCCTCGTCCTCGTCCGTGTCTTCAGCTTCGGCCAAAGCGTCTTCCAAAGTATCCTCGGCGAAATCATCGTCTTCTAGGCTGTCATCCGCCGCGACAAGATCTTCGGCGTCGTTTTCTAGCGCGTCGTCAAGTTCTAGCGTGTCTTCAAGATCGTCTTCATCAGCGATCATGTCGTCGTCAGACTTCAGCGCACTGCTTTCGACATAACGTTCGGAGGCATCCAGT
>NZ_JANQTS010000026.1:0-32979 GCF_030731595.1 Yoonia sp. | reverse complement strand
GTCGTCGTCAGACTTCAGCGCACTGCTTTCGACATAACGTTCGGAGGCATCCAGTATTCTGGTTTGCGACGTGCGCTTGGCGAGTTCCGCAAGGCGCTGCGCCAATGGGTTAACTGGTCTGGAAACGGGCGCCGGTTCTGTCAGGTCCTCGGCATAGGCCTCGTCTTCGTCAGCGGTCTGTTCAGCATTCGCGATTGCGCGAATGCGTTCCAGCTTATCGGCAACGCTGGCCTCGATGTCGATCGAAGCGCTGTCTTCGTCTTCGTCTTGGGATGTTTCATCTGCGTCAAGATCTGCGTCATCATAGGCATTCTCGCCATCGAACTCCGCATCTTCATTTATTTCCTGCTCGTCAAACACATTGTCCAACGACGCCTCATCGGTGATTTCGTCCTCTTCAACGTCATCTTTGCGCAAGCGAAGGCTGACCTTGTTCCCGTCGCCCTCGATCTCGACTGACGCGCCGGTTTGATCTTCGGTGAGGCGCGCAAGCGTTGCCATGTCGGGTGCTTGAGGCGCCACATCCATAAATCGATCATGTCCGGCAAGATCATGAAAGAATGAGACAACAGTCTTCATTGTTTCTACAGAGTCTGAAAAGCCTTCAAGACGACAGGAAAAGTTGCCGTAGGTGACTTCAAGAATTTGTTCGTTCTCGCCCATGAATGCATACTTCCTTACTTATCAACGGCGGACCGCTGGACACAGATTGGTTCTTAATCGAAGACAACAACAGCTTACATTCACGCTCAATTTGTGACCCTTTTAGGGAATGTTTGTGAATCGAGGAGCAATCTTTGTCCGTAGAGCTAATTGTTTCAAGTCCTAAAGCACTCTGCCTCATTGGTGGAGCGCCAATTGAAAAAACTGATATTTCGGCGGTTTTTCATCACGTTGAAGCGTTTATAGGCGTGGATGGGGGGGCAAATCACCTCATTTCAGCCAAGATACATCCAGCGGCGGTCATCGGTGACCTTGATAGTCTTTCAGACCAAGCCCGTGCCTTATTTGCGGATCTGCTTCATCATGTACCCGAACAATCGACAACGGATTTTGAAAAAGCCCTGACTAGGGTTGCAGCGCCGTTGATCCTTGCCTTGGGGTTCACCGGCGGCAGGATGGACCATACCCTGTCTGTTTTGAATGTGATGGTGCGCTTTTCGGATCGCGCGATTGTCCTGATCGACAAAGACGACGTTTGTTTTGTGGTTCCGCGCGGGGTGACCACCTTTCATGCGCCCCAAGGGATGCGGATATCGATCATGCCTCTTGCCCCGGCGACAGTTACGGTTTCAGGGGTGCAGTGGTCCTTTGAAAACATGCTGATGACACCTGCGGGCTTTACCAGCCCCTCAAATGCCGCGCTGGGCGGGGCGGTGACCATTCAGACTGCTGACCCGGTCCTTGTCACACTGCCGCGGGCGCTTTTAGAGACTGCTTTGACAGCCGCCGTTCGCGCAGGATGATGTAAAGCCCTGCCGCGACGGTGATGCAAATCCCGATGGCCGCCAGCCCATTGGGCAGGTCGGCAAAGACAAGCCAGCCAATCGCCGTCCCAAAAGGAATTTCCAGATATTGCATCGGCGCGAGCGTCGATGCGGGCGCAAACCGCAAGCTCCATGTCATGAAAAGATGCGCAAAGGTCCCAAGCAAGCCAAGCCCTGCAAGCAGTGCCCAAGTCTGGCGGTCAAAATCCAGACGAAGATCAGAAAGTTCACCGGGGGCCAAGGCGATCAGCGCGCCAAGGATCACTGTGGCCTGAACCCCGCTGATGGCTTGCAGCTTGATCGGGTCCATGACGCGTGCCACCTTGCGCGTCACCATCATGAAAAGGGCAAAGACCACCGCGACACCCAGCGGCAAAAGTGCCGGATAGCCGACTTCGACAAAGTTTGGCTGGATGACCAAGAGCGTGCCAATGAAACCCACAGCACAGGCGACCATACGGTGCAGCCCGACATGCTCGTCCATCACAAAATGGCCCAGCAGCAGCATGATAAAGGGCATGACAAAGGCAATGGCCAGAGCATCGGCCAAGGGCAGATAGCGCAATGCGCTGAACATCAGGCCGATACCAAGAATATGCAACACGGTCCGGATCAGCGTCCAACCCAGCATACCGGACGGGAGCCGAAACCCTTTTGCGCCAAATGCGACAAGTGGCACCAAAATGATTGCCTGGATGCCAAAGCGGATAAAGACCAAGACGCTCAGGGCCACGACGCCGCCCAAGAGCTTTGCGATGCTGTCACCCAAAGGGGCCAGCACGCAAAAGCCAAGCATCAGCATGACGCCAAGAAAAGGACGGTCCGTGGTCATCTCTCTAGCCTAGTGAAAGGCCAAGGGCAGAGCAATCGCGCCGCTTTAGCAGTTCGGCACATTCACGGCCAAGCCGCCAAGCGCGGTTTCTTTGTATTTCTCGCTCATGTCGGCACCGGTCTGGCGCATGGTTTCAATCGCCACATCCAGCGACACCAGATGGATACCGTCGCCGCGCATGGCCAATGAGGCGGCAGACACAGCCTTGATCGCACCCAGACCGTTGCGTTCGATGCAGGGGACCTGCACCAAGCCTTTCACGGGGTCGCAGGTCATGCCCAAATGATGCTCGAGCGCGATTTCGGCGGCGTTCTCGATCTGCTCTGGCGTGCCACCCAAGACAGCCGCCAGTCCAGCCGCGGCCATCGCCGCCGCACTGCCCACTTCGGCCTGACAGCCACATTCGGCCCCAGAGATAGAAGCGTTGTATTTGATCAGCCCGCCGACCGCCGCCGCCGTCAGCAGGAACTCTGGCACGCGCGATGGCGCGGCACCCGGAACATGATCCAGCCAATAGCGGATCGTGGCAGGGATCACCCCGGCGGCCCCATTCGTCGGTGCGGTCACCACTTGGCCACCGGCGGCGTTTTCCTCGTTCACTGCCATCGCGTAGGTCGACATAAAGTCGTTGATCGTATGCGGGGCTGTCAGGTTCATCCCGCGCTCTGCTTGCAGCGCCTCCCAGATGCCTTTGGCACGCCGTCGCACCGAAAGACCGCCGGGCAAGATCCCATCGGTCGCAAGCCCGCGTTCGATGCAATTGTTCATGACCTCCCAGATCCGTGCAATGCCCTTGTCGAGGTCTGCGCCCGGCATTCGTGACAGTTCGTTTATGCGCTTCATCTCGGCAATCGTCTTGCCCGACATCCGCGCCATATCCAGCATCTGCTGGGCAGTGTGAAACGGAAACGGAACGGGCGCGCCGGTGTCGCTGTCTTTGCCAGCGGCAAGCTCTGCCTCGGTCAGAACAAAACCGCCGCCGATCGAATAATAGGTGACTTGCGTGATTACATCGCCCTGCGCATCGGTGCCGCGCAAGACCATGCCGTTGGCATGGCCGGGCAGGGCAGGGCCGTAGTCAAAAATCAGGTCGTCCTTGGGGTGGAACTTCAATGTGCCCAGCCCGACCGGGGTCACAAAATGCTCTTGCGCGATCCGCGCCAGCTCTGCATCCGCTTTTTCCGCATCATAATCGTCGGCCCGAAACCCTGCCAAGCCAAGGATGACCGCACGATCCGTCGCATGACCGATCCCGGTAAAGGCCAGACTGCCGTGCAACGAGGCTTGCACGCCCGCGACGCCAAAGGGCTGCGCGCGCAGGTGATCAAGGAAACGCGCCGCCGCGACCATCGGGCCGATGGTGTGAGACGATGACGGACCTACGCCCACCTTGAACATGTCGAAGACAGAGAGGAACATCTAAAGCACACTTCCTTGAGGTGGGTTGCAGGGGATCGGAGCCGAAAATGGTAAGGGGCCCAAACCCTCAGCTTTCGCGACGCGGACCGCCGCTGCGCGGGTTTCGGCGCGTTGGGCAAAAGCTAGAAGCCTTGGCCAGCGCGCGAGATCGAACCATTCAAGGCCCCCTCCATAAAGCGCGGCCCAACGGAGCATGGGCGCAAGATAGCAGCCCTGCGCGCTGGGCGCATCATCATCCAACCACTGCGCTGTTTGCACGGCGGCCAGAAGATCGAGTTGCGCGGCAAGTCTGATCCGGGCCATGCGATATGTCGGACCAGTGTCGCCTTGGGCGTATTGGTCAGGATAGAACAGCATCCGCAGCGTGGGATGCAGGGTATTGGCCAGCCACAGCATCCATTGGATCGCATGCATCCGCTCTGCCGCATCCACAGCCGGCAATAGTCTTTTGTGTGTATCCGCGAGCCAAATGAGAATAGCGCCGGTTTCGAACATCGGACCGTTTTGCGTTTCCAATACGGGTATAAGGCCATTTGGGTTGAGAGAGAGGAATGCGGGTGACTTATGCGCCTGTGTGGATCGTTCGACCAATACGGTCTCATAGGGCAAATCCAGCTCTTCCAACGCCAAACGGACGCAAAGCGAGGCGTTGTCAGGGGCATAATGAAGGCGCATCGGTTCGGACATGGCGAAACGCTATCTGATCGGGGTCCTGGCGTCCGTCCAAATGCGACACTTCCGCGGAAAAACACGCTTGTCGCCCTTTGCAAGGCGCTTTGGGGATTTGGGGCCTCGCGCCCTGCTGTAATGTTGCTTATAAGGCGGCGGAGAAGATTTTTGGAGTTGCTGATATGGCTGCTGAATTGTCCCCCATCGACAAGGCGAAATTTGTCGCTGCCAAGCAGGCGACCGAATTTGTTGAATCCGGTATGAAAGTCGGCCTTGGAACCGGATCAACCGCCGCTTGGATGGTGCAATGCCTTGGCGAGATGGTGCGTGACGAGGGGCTCAAGATCAAAGGTGTGCCGACCTCGAACCGCACAGCGCGCCTTGCCCGCGATGTTGGCATCGAAGTCATCACCTTGGACGAAGCGAAATGGCTGGATGTGACCATTGATGGCACCGACGAATATGATGATGCACTGAACCTGATCAAGGGCGGCGGCGGGGCGCATCTGCGCGAAAAGATCGTCGCCACTGCCAGCGACAAAATGATCGTGATCGCGGACGCGACCAAGAAGGTCGACGCGCTGGGTGCCTTTCCCTTGCCTCTGGAAGTGGTTCCTTTCGGGCTTCCGGTGACGCAAAACCTGATCGAGGAGATGCTGATAGGCATGGATGTGCTGGGCCGTGATATTGTGCAGCGGATGCAAGGTGGGGAACCTTTCGTGACGGATGAAGGGAACTTCATCCTTGATCTTCACCTCAAGCGTATCGGCAATCCGCGTCAGTTGAGCCTTGTGATCAATCAAATCCCCGGGGTCGTCGAAAATGGGCTCTTCATTGATATCTGTGATGTGGTTGTTGCGGGGCACGGTGACGGCAAAGTGACCGTGCGTGACATCACCAACAACACTTTTGAGGTTGTCCAATTTGATGTCCTTGACGATGACAATATCTTCGTCGGCATCGCCGACTAGCCGCCAAGACCGCATTGGAGCCCTCAGATGACTTTTGACTATGACCTCTTCGTCATCGGCGGTGGCTCCGGCGGTGTGCGTGCCGCGCGCGTCGCCGCTGCAACCGGTGCCAAAGTCGCCCTTGCCGAAGAATACCGCATGGGCGGCACCTGCGTCATTCGTGGTTGTGTGCCCAAGAAACTGATGGTCTTCGCCTCGGGCTATGCGGAAATGTTCGATGACGCCCGCGCCTATGGCTGGGATGTGCAAGAGGGGCCTTTTGACTGGCCCAAGTTTCGCACCCATCTCCATGCTGAACTGGACCGGCTGGAGGGCATTTACCGCAAGCTTCTGAGCGGTTCCAACGTCGAAATTTTCGACGCGCGCGCCACGTTGAAAGACGCGCATACAGTCACCCTGTCGACCGGGCAGGACCTGCGCGCAAAACACATCCTTGTGGCAACAGGCGGTCGCCCCGTGGTCCCCGATATGGCGGGGGCCGAGCTTGCGATCACCTCCAACGAGGTGTTCTTGCTGGATCGGATGCCCAAATCTATCCTGATCATCGGGGGCGGCTATATCGCGTCCGAATTTGCGGGCATCCTGAACGGCCTTGGTGTGAAAGTGACGCAGTTCTATCGCGGCGCCCAAATCCTGCGCGGCTTTGACGACGAGGCGCGCGGACTGGTCGCCGAAGGGATGCGCGCCAAGGGTGTGAACCTGCACTTGGGCACCAATATCGTCGAGATGCGGGCCGCAACCAAAGAGGACCTTGAAGGTGTGCAAGAGGGTGTGCCGATGGAAAGTGGCAAGCCCGCGCAACTGCCACATGCAGGCGGCGGGCACGGCATTTGGGTCAAGGCAACCAATGGGACCGAAGAAGTCTATGATCAGGTCATGTTCGCGACCGGGCGTGCGCCAAATACCGAAGGCATGGGACTTGAAGCCGCAGGCGTGACGGTCGGCAGACGCGGCGAGATCATCGTTGATGAGTATAGCCAGACAGCGGTGCCGTCGATCTATGCGATCGGCGATGTGACCAACCGTGTGCAACTCACCCCCGTGGCGATCCGTGAAGGCATGGCCTTTGTTGAAACTGTCTTCAAGGGCAACCCGACAGCGGTTGACCATGATCTGATCCCGTCGGCTGTCTTTACCCAGCCCGAGCTAGGGACGGTCGGCCTTACCGAAGAGCAGGCCCGCGAGATCGAACCGGTCGAGATCTATTGCACCTCCTTCAAGCCGATGAACCATGCTTTTGCGGGACGCGACGACCGGGTGCTGATGAAGCTGGTGGTCAGCAAAGCCACCCGCAAAGTCTTGGGCTGTCATATCGTCGCAGACCATGCAGGCGAGATGATCCAGTTGGTGGGGATTGCGGTGAAGATGGGTGCGACAAAAGAAGATTTTGACCGCACTGTTGCGGTTCACCCCACGATGGCCGAAGAACTGGTGACGATGAAGGAACCGATGCGCACAGCTTGATTTCAGGCAATCAAAGCACACATGGCATACAGGAACGGCCCAGAGCGCTTGGGCACCGACGAAAGGAAGCATAGGAAGACGATGGCAGGAAATAACGGTGGCCCTTGGGGCGGCGGCGGAAACAATGGCTCTGGCGGTGGTGACGACGACAACCGCGGCGGCGGACGCCGTCCGCCAAATAATGACGGGCCGAACATCCCCGATATTGATGAACTCGTAAACAAGGGGCGCGAACAGTTGCGCGTTCTGATGGGCGGCGGTGGCAACGGTGGTAACGGACCAGCCGGTAGCGGCGGCGGCGGTCCACAGTTGACCCGCGGCAGTATCGGCCTTGGCTTTCTGGCTGTGATTGCGCTTTGGCTCTATGCCTCCTTCTATACAGTACGCCCCGAAGAAAAATCGGTCGAACTGTTCTTGGGTGACTTCCTTGCTGTTGGCGAACCCGGTCTGAACTTTGCGCCATGGCCCATCGTGACACGCGAGGTCATCGCAGTAACAACCGAGCGCAACATCGACATCGGCACCAGCCGGTCCGGTATGGATGCAGGTCTGATGCTCACGGGTGATGAAAACATCGTGGATATCGACTTCCAGGTTGTCTGGAATATCACCGATCCGCAGCTTTATCTCTTTAACCTCGCCAATCCACCCCAGACGATCGAGGCCGTCGCTGAATCAGCGATGCGCGAGATTATCTCGCAGTCGGAACTTGCTCCGATCCTCAACCGCGACCGCGGGGCCATTCAGGACAGGCTGACTGATCTGATCCAAACCACGCTTGATAGCTACGATTCCGGTGTGAACATCATCCGTGTCAACTTTGACAAGGCCGACCCGCCAGAACCTGTTATCGCCTCGTTCCGCGCGGTGCAGGATGCCGAACAAGAACGTGACCGGGTGCAGAACGTGGCAGATGCCTATGCCAACCAGGTGGTTGCCGAAGCACGCGGTCAGGCGGCCCAGATCCTAGAGCAAGCCGAAGGCTACCGTGCCCGTGTGGTCAACGAAGCCGAAGGTGAAGCCAGCCGTTTCTCTGCGGTTTTGGCCGAATACCAAAAAGCACCGGAAGTGACCCGCAAGCGTCTTTACCTTGAGACGATGGAAGGGGTCCTTGGCGGTCTTGACCTGATCATTCTTGATGAGGGCCAAGCCGGGGGGCAGGGCATCGTGCCCTATCTGCCGCTTAACGAACTACGCCGTAGTCCAACTGGAGGGTCAAACTGATGCGTAAGTCAGCATTTCTTCTACCCGCTGTTGCGGTTGTAGTGATTGGAGCTTTGTCTTCAATCTTTATCGTGGACGAGCGTGAAAAGGCACTTGTTCTGCAGTTCGGCCAGATCGTCAAAGTGCAAGAAGAGCCGGGGCTTGGCTTCAAGATCCCGTTGATTCAAGAGGTTGTCCGCTATGACGACCGCATCCTGAGCCGTGATCTGGAACCGCTGGAAGTCACACCATCCGATGACCGCCGGCTGGTCGTGGATGCCTTTGCCCGCTACCGGATTGCCGATGTCGAGCAGTTCCGCCGTGCGGTTGGTGCCGGTGGCGAAGAAGCCGCCGCGCGTCGTCTGGACAGCATTTTGCGTGCCGAAACACGCGAGGTTCTGGGTTCGGTGACATCCAACGACATCTTGTCGGTGGATCGTGCTGCACTGATGCTCCGGATCCGCAATCAGGCGATTGCCGAAGCGCAGGCTCTTGGCTTGCAGGTGATCGACGTGCGCCTCAAGCGGACGGATCTGCCACCGGAAAACCTCAACGCCACCTACGAGCGGATGAAAGCAGAGCGGGATCGCGAAGCGGCCGACGAACGTGCACGTGGTAACGAAGCGGCCCAGCGTATTCGCGCCGGTGCCGACCGGACCGTGATCGAGCTGGTTTCAGAGGCGGAACGCGAAAGCCAGATCATTCAGGGTGAGGCCGATGCCCGCCGGAATGAAATCTTTGCTCAAGCCTTTGGTGCTGATCCGGAATTCTTTGAATTCTATCGTTCGATGACAGCCTATCAGCGGTCACTGACCCCGGGCAATTCGACCATGGTCTTGTCGCCTGACAGTGAGTTCTTCAACTACCTGAAGTCTGACCAAGGCGCGCGTGCCATCACCGAGTGATCGCGCATTATTCCGACAACAAAAGGGGCCAGCTGCAACGCTGGCCCCTTTGCGTTTTGCCGTTTTGATGCCCAACACGAAAACAAACACGGCAATTCACGTCCTATTGAGCGTTGCGTAACGAAGTTTGCGTTGCACATTTCGCGCCCTACATAGATCATCACCAAGTAACGGGGCCGTCAGAACGGCCCCTGTCAATGACAAAGGAATTTGCCCCATGAAATCTACGGCAATCGCAATTCAGCAAGATCAGCAGCGCGCGCGCCGCGCCGCGATGGCATTTGTGACGATGTTGGCCGTCGCTTTTGCTTTGGTCCTTGCTCAAGTCACACTGGCAAATGCGCAGGCTCGGCCGCAGACATTTGCCGATTTGGCCGAACAGGTCAGCCCGTCGGTCGTAAACATCACGACAAGCACGACAATTGCGGGGCGCACTGGCCCGCAGGGTCTGGTGCCCGATGGTTCACCTTTTGAGGACTTCTTTAACGATCTGGATCGTGGCCCGGGCGAAGGAACGCGCCGGTCGTCTGCGCTGGGTTCCGGTTTTGTCATCTCTGCGGACGGCTTTATCGTGACCAACAACCACGTGATCGAAGGTGCCGATGAAATTCTGATCGAGTTCTTCCCCGGCGGTGAACCCGGCGTGCCTGCCGAATTGATCGGTACCGACCCGAACACAGATATCGCCGTGCTGAAGGTCGATCTTGAAAACCTACCCTTCGTGACATTCGGCGACAGCAACGGCCCGGGGTCCCGCGTGGGCGACTGGGTCATGGCGATGGGTAACCCGCTTGGCCAAGGTTTCTCGGTCTCCGCTGGTATCGTCTCGGCCCGCAACCGTGCGCTGTCCGGCACCTATGACGACTACATCCAGACCGACGCCGCGATCAACCGTGGTAACTCTGGTGGCCCGTTGTTCAACATGGACGGTGAAGTGATCGGTGTGAACACGGCGATCCTGTCACCGAACGGTGGTTCCATCGGCATCGGCTTTGCCATGTCTTCGGCTGTTGTTACCAATGTGGTCGATCAGTTGATCGAATTCGGCGAAACCCGCCGTGGCTGGTTGGGCGTGCGCATCCAGGACGTGACACCCGATATGGTGGACGCGATCGAGGGGCTTGATATGGCACGCGGCGCGCTGGTGACGGACGTTCCTCCGGGTCCTGCCGAGAATGCAGGTATGCTGGCAGGTGACGTGATCCTTGATTTCGACGGTGTCGCAATCGAAGACACCCGTGAACTGGTGCGGATTGTCGGCAACTCGCCCGTCGGAAAAGAAGTGCCAATGGCGGTTCTGCGTGATGGCGAAATGACCGATCTTACGGTGATCCTTGGCCGTCGCGAGACTTCAGAGGCAGTGGCCTTCCCTGCATCAACCGAACCCGAAGCGCCGGAACAGGCCGAGATTTTGGGCCTGACCCTTTCGGAGATCACGCCGGAACTGACGGATCAATTCTCGCTCACGGTCGAGCAGGGCTTGGTCATCACGGCAATCAATCCAGAGTCAGAGGCCGCATCCAAAGGCCTGCTGGAAGGCGACGTGATCACTGAAGCCGGTCAACAAGCTGTGGCAACTGTCGTTGATCTGGAAGCGCAGATCGAGGCCGCAACCGAAGCCGGGCGCAAATCGCTTTTGCTTCTTGTGCGGCGCGGTGGTGATCCACGTTTTGTGGCGCTGGTCTTGGAAGAGTAATCCAAGCCATACCCCAAAATGATAGAGGGCGGTCCTTAGGGGCCGCCTTTTTTGTCTCCTACTGCTGGTTCTGCGGCAGCCCATCCGCGATCTCGTAATAGTCGCCCTTGTCTGCGACAAAGATATGCAGCGCCAATGTTGTTTGGGTTGGCGTGTCAAAAGCCCCCATCGCGACAGCGGTCCAGTCGTGAAAGACCGGATCCCAAAACAGCGTTGATCCGCATGTCCCGCAAAAACCGCGCCGGACTTTTGCAGAGGATTGATACCAGCGCAGATGCTCTGTGCCGGTGATGCTCAAGGCATCCCGTGGCATATCCACCGAGGCTCCGAAATGGCCTGAATGCTTGCGACAGGCCGTGCAATGGCAGGCATTGGGCTGCGCGAGCGGGCCTGTGACCTGAAACGACACTGCCCCGCAAAGACAACTTCCAGTATGGATCATGCTGGACTCTCCTAGGCTGGCACCGTCTGTTTGAGCTGGCGGGTATTGAATACAAGCAATCCCACCACAACCGCCGCAGCCGCCAGATGAACCCAAAGCGGCGCGGGCCAAAGACAGGCTGCACCGGCAACACCTGCAACAAGACGCAAGGCAGGGTTCAGCGGCGCTTCCATGCAGCCTTGCAACGCGCCCGCCAACCCATAGATGCCCACCACACCAAAGCCGAAGATCAAGATCATCACGGGCCAATCACCCGACAGGAAGGGCGTATAGGCCATCATCAGCGGCACGATATAAAGACCCTTCGCCAGCTTCCAACTGGCAAAACCCGTGGCCATGGCTGGGGCCTTGGCAATGGCGGCGGCGGTAAAGGCCGCCAGTGCGACCGGGGGCGTGACATTGCTGTCCTGGCTCAGCCAGAAGATGATCATATGCGCTGAAAGAATCGCCGCAACGGTGACATCTTGCGGGACCACCAGATCGCGCACGGGGGCTGCAATCTCTAGCGGGAGCGCGCGGATAATCGCCGTTGCCTGATCCACGCTCAGCGGCCCTGCCAGAACTGTTGGATCAGGGATGCCGAACATCAGAACCGCATTGGCCGCATCACCCAATGTGCCCGCAACCATCGCGTCGATCACAAAGCGGTCCGCAATCATGCCCGCAAGGGCAGGGGCCGAAAGTGTGGCCAGCACGATATAGGCTGCCGTCACGGGCAGGCCCATGCCCAGCACAAGACTGGCCAAGGCGACCATGACAATCGCAATCAGCAGATTGCCACCGGCCCAGTCCGCGATCATCAGGCTGAAGGTATTGCCGATCCCGGCAGTCGTAATGACGTTCACGACAAGACCCACCGAACACAGCAGCACCGCTGTCATGATCATGCCCTTCGTCCCCATCACCAAAGCCTCGAACACCGCGCGCGGCCCCATCGGGTTCTGCGTCAGCCAGCTTGATGCGATGACGGCAAGGATACCAAAGACAGCGGCGTAGGTGGGTGTAAAGCCCGATACAAGCATCCCGATCAGCGCGCTGATGGGGATGACAAAACTTGCACCGCCCTTGAGAAAGGCCGATTTTATCGTCTCGCCATCATTTGCCATCGGTTGCAGGTTCAGGCGGCGGGCCTCGATCCTGACAAAGAAAGCGACTGACAGGAAATAAAGTAGCGCAGGCAGGGCTGCCACCGCCACGATCGTCTCGTAGGGGATTTGCGTGAAGCTCGCCATGACAAAGGCACCGGCGCCCATGATCGGCGGCATCAACTGTCCGCCTGTGGACGAGGCCGCTTCGACCCCGCCTGCGAACTTTGCCGGAAACCCGGCTTTTTTCATCAGCGGGATCGTGATCACGCCCGTCGATGCGGTATTGGCCACAGCCGAGCCTGAAATGGTTCCTGTCAGGCCGGAGGCGATCACAGCCACGATGCCGGGCCCTCCGACCATGCGCCCTGCAATGGCGCGGGCGATGTTGATCACGAAATCCCCTGCGCCGGAACGCAAAAGGAAAGCGCCGAAGATGATAAAGAGGAACACGAAAGTCGATGAAATCCGCGCAATCGTGCCGAACATCGCATCATCGCCAAAGATCGACCGGAAGGCGATCGATTCCCAGCTGAGCCCCGGAAAGGAAAACACGCCGCCAATAAGCTGGCCCCACCAGCCGATATAGGTCAGTGCGATGATGATCAGGCAAGGAATGATCCAGCCGGTCAGGCGGCGGGTCAGTTCTATCGCACCAATAACGCAGATCACGGCCGCGATCCAATCGAGCGTCGTGAACTTGACTCCGCGGTCATAGATACCTTGTTCCGCGAAGGGGAGATAAAGCGCAGCAACGGCCACCAATGCGCCGAACGTCAGGTCAAAGGCCAGCATTGGCTTGCTGCGTGCTTTGCCCCTGATCATCGGATGCAGGACAGAAGCCAAAAAGGCAAAGCCGGCAAAGTGATAGGCGTTGCGCTGGAATTCAGAGATCACCAGATCAAAGGCCACGTAGATATGGCCGACGGCGATCAGGAAACAGAGTGTTGTCAGGGCCGTGTTCGGCAACCCGGTAAACGCGCGTTGGACAATTTCCGCGGCGGGGGTTTCATCGGACATAAGGATCCCCTTGAATGCAAAACGGCCCGCATGATCAATTCACACGGGCCGTTGTCTGGTTTAGTTTGCGATCAGACGGGCAGGGACGTCAATCCCGACTTCCTGATAATACCGCAATGCACCGGGGTGCAGCGGCAATGGCAGACCGTCGAGGGCTTTTTCGATTGCCATCTCTTTGGTGGCCGGATGGATGGCCTGCAAGAAGGGCAGGTTCTCGAAGATTGCCTTGGTGATCAGATAGACATTTTCCTCGGGCAGATCAGCATTGGTGGCAAGGAAGTTGGGTTGTGCAACCGTGTTGATGTCCTCGGTCTGGCCCGGATAGGTCCCGGCCGGGATCAGATAAGGCGTCCAAAGATTGCGCCCCGCATCTGCTTGCGCCAGTTCTTCGGGGGTAAAGTCGAGCATTTTCACCCCATCACCGGCCGATGCCATCAACTGGCTGATCGCGCCTGTCGGCACGCCCGCAGGTGCGCCAAGCCCCTTGACCTGACCGTTTTGCAGTGCTTCCGCTGCGGGCCCATAGCCACCAAAGACCAGTTCGAAATCGGTGTTGATATCAAGGCCCAGTCCTCCAAGCAGCGCGGCGTTTGACCCGATTGTGCCAGAGTTCTGTGCACCAAAGGCCATCGCCTCTCCGCGCAAGGCGACCATATCAGCCATTGTGCCCGTATTCACGGCATCTGCAGAAATGACGAATTGTTCAACGTTTGGCCACAGCATGGAGACAGAACGCAGGTTCTCTTGTGGTCCGGATTCTTCCAATGGACCGGTTCCTGTCGCGGCATAATAGCCAAACAGACCTTGCAGAATGCCAAATTGCGCTTCGCCTTCGCGCATCAGCCGGATGTTTTCACCGGATCCGGCAGAACTGATTGCGGACATGCCAATTTTCTGGGTTGGTTCCAGCTTGACCTTCACAAGCGTCGATAGGGCAACGCCAACTGGATAATAGGTGCCACCGGTCGAGGCTGTCGCAAGGATATAGCTTGCTTCTTCTGCCTGTGCATGTGCTGCAGGTGCCACAAAAGCCAGACTGGCGGCCAGTACGGCCTTCGATAAATGCTTCATTAAACTCTCCCTAGTTGTGGGCCTCCCCGACCCATCGTAGGCAAAAGGTAAGCAATCGCGCGCCAATGTCCACAGGTCACAGGTACGTTAGCGCGCTGAAGAGGTGTTTTTGGGGGTGGCGAGCCTACAAATGCTGCACTACTTAGGAATCTGACTCGTTAAGAATGCATAAGGGACAGACGAACGATGGCTAAAATAACCTACGTTGAATTTGGCGGCAAAGAGCATGTGGTTGATGTTGCAAACGGGCTGACCGTGATGGAAGGCGCGCGCGATAACGGTATCCCCGGGATCGAGGCTGATTGCGGCGGCGCCTGTGCCTGTTCGACCTGCCACGTCTATGTCGATGACGCATGGGTTGAAAAGCTGCCCGCCAAGGACGCGATGGAAGAAGACATGCTTGATTTCGCCTATCAGCCTGATCCGGTCAAATCCCGACTGACCTGCCAGTTGAAAGTCAGCGACGCGCTGGACGGTCTGCGCGTACAGATGCCGGAAAAGCAGATTTGATCCGCGTTTTGGCACTGGTGGCTGTCACGGCCACCTCTGCCTGTTCCGAAACGATCCTTTCAGCAGAGTATGCTGCCCCGACAGATCGCTATGCCCATGGTGTCTTGGGTGATGCGATCGAGTGGGGCGCGCTGGAGATCACGACAGATCGCGGCACACGCAATGTCACGTTGCCGCAAGAGCGCGTGTTCGAGGATCTGGCCCCGCGCCTTGTGGATGTCGATCTTGATGGCTCGCCCGAGGTGATCGTGGTCGAAACACTGGCCTCTCTGGGCGCGCAACTCGCCGTTTATGATGAAACCGGCAAAATCGCCTCGACCCCGCATATCGGCCAGACCAATCGCTGGCTGGCCCCGATTGGTGCGGCCGATCTGGACGGCGATGGCCTGATCGAGATCGCCTATATCGACCGCCCGCATCTGGCGAAAACCCTGCGGGTCTGGCGCTTTATCAACGGCGCACTAGAGCCGGTCGCCGATCTTTCCGGCCTGACAAATCACCGGATCGGAGAATCCGATATCGGCGGCGGAATCCGCGATTGCGGAACCGGGCCAGAGATGATCACCGCAAATGCGGACTGGACAAAAGTGATGGCGACAGTCCTGTCAGAAGGTCAACTCGTGGCGCGCGAGATAGGCGATCACTTTGATCGCGGCTCTTTTGCCACCGCTTTGGCCTGCCAGCCGCTGCCCTAGGTCACCATCATCACAACAGCGATCAAGAGCGCCATTTCATTGACCTGTTGGGTGGCGCCCAGAATATCCCCTGTCTGCCCGCCGATTTTGGCGCGCGCGATCAGACCGCAAGCCGCAGTCGCTGTCGCCGCCACCAAAATCAACCAAGGATAGCCACACAAGATCGCAAACCCCACGCCAAAGACGATGGCCAGCCAGACCGTACCCGTCGGGGGGCGGCCCACAGATTTGCTCAATCCGCCCGCGCGGGCGTTCGGCAAGATCGCCATCAGGACCACCATGCTGGTCCGGCTCAACGCGCCGATGGCAATAAAGGCCACCCAATAAGCACCGACCGAGACAATCGCCACCAAGCCCAGCCAGCGCAGCAAAAGTGACAGGGCAATCGCACACACCCCGTAAACCCCGATATGGCTGTCTTTCATGATCTCCAGCCTACGCGCCCGGTCCCAGCCCCCCCAAAGCCCGTCGGCGCTATCGGCCAATCCGTCTTCGTGCATCGCACCCGTCAAGATGACCGAACCGGCAAGGATTAACCCCGCACTGATCCCTGACGGCACGCCAAGCCACTGCATCAAGGCCACGGATGCCGCGAGGATCACCCCCAAGACGACACCCACAAGCGGATAGGCCCAGGCCGAAGCCGCCCCGCGGTCCATTGCGCGGTTGCTGTCAACGCTCACTGGCAGGCGCGTCAGCAACCCCAATGCGGCAGGCAAATCAACGCGGTCAATCAGGCCCATGTCGTGTTTGTGCAAACTGCGTCCTTTCAGGGCCTTTTCACCGGCGTCTCGTTCGTTAAACAAGGGCAAAGATTGACCCCAGCGAGGACCTGATGCAAGCGCCATTTTCCACGATTTCGACCTTCCGCGACACATTGGCCAAGGCCGCCGGTCCAGATGCGCTTGCCATTGCCGGCGCGCAGGATCGCAATGGGCAATTGACCAAACCCCCCGGTGCGCTGGGCCGTCTGGAAGACCTCGCGATCTGGTATGCAGGCTGGCGCGGCGATGCCAAGCCGCAGATCAACGCACCGCAAGTCATTATCTTTGCGGGCAATCACGGTGTCTGCGCGCAAGGCGTATCTGCCTTCCCGCCCGAGGTGACCGCGCAGATGGTCGCCAACTTTGAACACGGCGGTGCGGCGATTAACCAACTGTCAAAGGCATTTGGCGCAAAGATGGATGTCTATGCCTTGGCTTTGGACACCCCTACCGCTGATTTCACCGTCGCCCCCGCGATGACCGAAGAGGAATTTGTCGAAGCCCTGCAAACAGGCTGGAACGCGGTCGATCCTGATGCTGATCTTTTGGTGACCGGCGAGATGGGGATCGGCAACACGACGTCCGCCGCTGCGGTCGCTGCGGCTGTCCTGGGTGGGCATGCTTCGGACTGGACAGGGCGTGGTACGGGGGTGGATGACGCAGGATTGGCCCGCAAGACCGATGTGGTCGCAAAGGGGCTTGCGCTGCATGCCACATCGGATTCACTCGAGGCACTGCGCTGCCTTGGCGGGCGTGAACTGGCGGCCATGGCCGGCGCGATTGCGGCCGCGCGCTATCACCGTATTCCGGTCATCCTTGACGGATTTATCTGCTGTGCCGCCGCGGCCAGCCTTGCCAAAGCTGTTGACGGTGCGCTCGATCACACGGTCGCAGGACATCTGAGTGCCGAGGGCGCGCATCAGGCCATGCTGACCGCCTTGGGCAAAGAGCCGCTCTTGAACCTTGGCCTGCGTTTGGGCGAAGGGTCGGGTGCGGCGCTGGCGATCGGCATCCTCAAAGGGGCCATTGCCTGCCATTCCGGCATGGCGACATTTGCCGAGGCCGGGGTCAGCGACGGCTAGGACCCGCTTTCGGTCTTGCGCTCGTTGGCCTGCTGGCGCGCGGACAGCTCCAACTCCAGCGTGCTGTTCAACTCCCGCGCGCGGGCCACATATTCTGGCAACTCACTGATCGGCACGCCGGGTTTCCACAAGGCGGCCAGTTCCCGCAGCGCCTTGCGGTCGTGCTGATAGAAGGCCTGCTCGAGTTCTGCCGCCTCGAACTCGGACAAGCCAAGGTTTTCCAGCGCATAACGCCCTGCGCGCAAAGAGCTGTCGAACATCTCGCGGACAATGTCATTGGCCCCTGCCTCGTAAAGCTCGTGCACATGCACGCGGTCGCGGGCACGGGCGATGATGTGCAGATCGGGGCGGGTCTTGCGGGCATAGCGCACCAGCTTGTTGACCGAGGCTTTGTCATCGATCGCCACGACCAAGACCTTGGCGTCCTCCAGCCCTGCCGCACTCAACAGATCGGGCCGCGTCGGATCACCGAAAAAGCCGCGAAAGCCGAATTTACGCATCATCTGGACGGTGGCCAGATTGCTATCCACGACCACTGTCTCGAACCCCGCGCTTTGCACAAGCCGGTTCACAATCTGCCCGAAACGGCCAATCCCGGCGATAATGACCGTGCCGCGTTCGTCAACCTCGTCATGCCCTTCCTCTTCGGCTTCGGTCATCTGGCGGCTGAGGATGTCGTAGAGGATGAACAAAAGCGGCGTGATCAACATCGAAAGCGCAATGACCAGCAATAGCGTCCCGCCAAGTCCATCGTTTAACACGCCTTGCTGTAGGGAGAACGAGATCAGCACAAAGCCGAATTCGCCGGCCTGTGCCAGACCAAGGGTGAACAGCCACCTGTCCTTGTTCTTGAGCCCGAACAGCAGTGCCAGCCCGTAAAGGATCGCTCCCTTGATCACCATCACGCCAAGCGTGAGACCCAGAATATAGGCCGGATCACCAAACAAGAGACCAAAGTTGATACCGGCCCCGACGGTGATGAAGAAAAGGCCCAAGAGCAGCCCCTTGAACGGTTCCAGGTCGCTTTCCAACTCGTGCCGGAACTCGGAGTTGGCCAGCACGACACCGGCAAGGAAAGTGCCCAAAGCGGGCGAGAGGCCGACCATCGTCATCAGCACGGCAGTTGCGACGACCATCAACAGCGCGAGTGCCGTGTACATCTCGCGCAGCCGCGCCTGGTGGATATAGCGAAAGACCGGACGGGTCAGAAAAGTACCCGCAAGGATCACCGCAGCAACTGCACCCAAAGTGACCAGCGTCACGCCCCAGCCGGGCAGGCCATCCACAAGGCTCAGGGCTGCATGATGCGCGCCATCGTGGTCATCTGTGGCAAGCTGCATTGACCCATCCGGCGCCAAGGTTGCCATCACAGGGACCGCCAGCAGCGGCAGCAGCGCCAGCATCGGGATCACGGCGATATCCTGCGACAGCAGGACCGAGAAGGTCGACCGACCGCCACTGGTCTGCATCAGCCCTTTCTCGGTCAGGGTTTGCAGCACGATCGCGGTCGAGGAGAGGGCAAAGATCATGCCGATTGCAACCGAGGTGGACCAATCATATCCCAGCGCCATCCCGGCCCCCATGATCGCCAGCATGGTTAATCCAACCTGCAAGCCACCCATGCCGATCAGACGCTGGCGCATGTTCCAAAGTGCGCGCGGTTCCAGTTCGAGCCCGATCAGGAACAACATCATCACCACACCAAATTCGGCAAAATGTTGCAGGTCCTGCGTTTCGGTTCCCACAAGGCCCAGCACGGGTCCGATCATGATCCCCGCGAGCAGATATCCCAGCACAGACCCCAATCCCAGGCGCGCAGCCAAAGGCACTGCGATCACCGCAGCACCCAGATAGATTGTTGCCTGAAACAGAAATGATTCCATGATTGCCCGATCACGCCCGATCCCCCCGCAGACCATGCGCGCGGGGGACCTTGCCAAAAAGATTGCTCCAAATGCTATTGTCCGTCAGTCTAACGGCCTAAGCACCGTTTGAAAGGGACCCGCATGCGATTTGTCTCACTAATTTTGTGTGTTTTGGTTTGGGTTGCGCCAGTTTGGGCGCAAAGCACGTCCACACCGCTGATTGGCGCCGCCGAAAACGGAACGATGCGCAATTTCCAAGCATGTCCGGAACCGAACCGGTGGCAAACCTCGGCCCATTACATGCGCCAGACCGCCCGCTGTGTTTATGATGAAGACCCGACCAATTCAGACGAAGCGATGCGCGTGGCCTTGATCGAAGACATCTTCATCAAGTCATGGAGCTATGCGGTCCTGAACAAAGTCTTTTTCTGGGCAAGCCTTGTGTTTGGGCTTCTGGTTCTGTTCTGGCCGACCCTTGTCGCTGTTTTTCGGGTCGAGCCGGTCCCGCCCACCGATCCGGACGCGCCAGTACCAAAACCGCCGCTTGTGCAGCGCGCATTCGCCGCCCCAAGTATGCAGACCACCGTGACCGCCTTGGCCGCGCTCTGCTTTGCCTTTTATGCGCACTACAAGGACAAACAGGCCGTATCAGAAACCTTGATGCGCACCGTCTTGTTCTCGGCGCAGATCGAGCAGCCCTTGATTGACCGCGTGCTTGCCGAGATATCCGAAATGGATCGCGGCTTTGGTTTTGCAAAGGCCCTGCCTCAATTTGAAAACAAGGGGCAGTGACTTTGGTTAAAGCGGCAGGGGCGCGTCGGGTTTGATGCGCTCCATCACGATCTGGCTTTGCACGCGGCTCACGGCGGGGTGGGGCAGCAGCACCTGTTGGACAAGCATGTTCAACGCAGCAAGATCAGCGCAATAGACCCGCAACAGGTAATCAGCCTCGCCTGTCAGGGTCCAAGCCCCGACGATTTCCGGCCGCGTCTTGGTCAGGCGCACAAAATGCTTTGCGTTCTGTTCGGTATGTGTGGCCATGACGATCTGGATAAACGCCTCGACCGACAGCCCCAGTTTGTCAGGCGAAAGATAGGCGCGATATCCCGCGATGTAACCTTCCGCCTCCAGCCGTTGCTTGCGGCGACCCGCCTGTGATGCGGACATGTTCAGACGGTCGCCAAGCTCTTGCGCCGTTTGGGTGGAATCGCGTTGCAAGGCCGCGAGAAGCTGAAGATCGGCAGGGTCGAGTTCCATGCGGAAAATTTGCACCTTTTTTGAAGTATATGCGTAATTGCCGCAAGAATGATATAGATTACCTGAAAAGTCGCGCGGAAATACCACGTTTCGGGAGGTATACTGACAAAAAGAAGGAGATCGCTCATGGGACCTTTCCCGCACGACGCCCCGCAAGCCACGATCAGCGCTGACAATCCGGCCGGAACCGACGGCTTTGCCTTTGTCGAATTCGCGCATCCAGAGCCGCAGACCCTGCGCGACCTTTTTATCAAGATGGGCTATACGCAGACGGCGACCCACAAGACCAAGGATATCGAACTTTGGCAGCAGGGCGACATCACCTATGTCATCAACAATGAACCAAACAGTCACGGGCGCGACTTTGTGGACACCCACGGCCCTTGCGCCCCTTCGATGGGGTGGCGGGTTGTCGACGCGCAACGCGCCTTTGACCATGCCGTTGCGAAAGGCGCGACTGCCTACGAGGGCAAGGGCAAGACAATGGAGGTGCCCGCGATCGTCGGGATCGGCGGGAGCCTGATTTACTTTATCGACCAGTATTACGACGCAAACCCCTACAATGCCGAATTCAACTGGGTGTCGGATGCCCATCCTGTGGGCGTGGGGTTCTTCTATCTCGATCACCTGACCCACAATGTGCACAAAGGGAATATGGACAAATGGTTCGCCTTCTATCGCGATCTGTTCAATTTCCACGAAATCCGTTTCTTCGACATCGAAGGCAAGTTCACGGGGCTTTTCTCGCGCGCGCTGACCTCGCCTTGCGGACGCATCCGGATACCGATCAACGAGGATCGGGGCGAAACGGGGCAGATCGTGGAATACCTCAAGCGCTACAACGGTGAAGGTATCCAGCATATCGCCGTCGGCGCACGTGATCTTTATGCGGCAACTGACGAGATTGCGGCGCGGGGTATCAAATTCATGCCCAAGCCGCCCGAAACCTACTATGACCTCAGCTATTCCCGCGTCGTGGGCCACGACGAGCCCAAAGACCGGATGATGAAGCACGGCATCCTGATCGACGGGGAAGGCGTGGTTGACGGCGGTGAAACCCGCATCCTGTTGCAGATCTTCAGCAAGACTGTGATCGGTCCGATCTTTTTCGAGTTCATCCAGCGCAAGGGTGACGACGGTTTCGGCGAGGGCAACTTCAAGGCTTTGTTCGAGAGTATCGAGGCCGATCAGATTGATCGCGGCGTGCTCAAGGCAAGTTAGCCCGCAGGCAATTCGATCGCATAGGTGCGTCCGCGCTTGACATAGTTCAATGCGGTGTCGCCGATGGCGGTGACCTGACCCCCATCAAGGGCGCTGCCGACTTCGACCCGGACATAGCGGCCATTGCCGAGCCGCACCAGCGCACGGCGGGCGTTCGGGCGGCCATAAACACCGATCAGGTTGATATCGCGCAAGCGAATGGCATCCTCTTGGGTCGCTGCCCGTGCCACACCGCCGGGCACAGGGGCAAAGTCTTGCTGTGGCACAGGCGCGGCGGCGATGACGGGCGCAGGTGCGGCCGGCGGCGCAGCTTGCGGGACTTCAGGCTGCGCCAACGCGGCGGCAACGGTATTGCGAAAACCGGCAGGGCGCGGATCGGGGCGCGGCGAGAGCGCGATCGCAAGTGCGGTGCTGTTTTCAAAGCGCAAGGTCGCGTCATCTGTTTCGATCCCCGCGATAATGTCGGTGATGTCGGGCGTGCCGGGATCAATAACCGGGGCAAGGCTTTGCGGGCGCAGCACAGGGCGCAAAGCGGCTGCCGCGACAAGGTCTCCAGAGGGTGCGGGCGCAGTTGAATCATCATCGCGCGGCTCTAGCGCGGCCAAACCAACGCTGCCGGGTGTGCGTTCGTCTGCGGGCGCCTCTTCGACGGGGGCCGCCAGCGCAGTCTGGGGCAGCTGCGCGTCTGCGGGGCGCAGTGGTGGCACGACCGCAGGCCGCCCGGCGATAATGACGACACCCTCGGGCGGCGGCGCGAGAAGCGCCATGCGGTCCAGATCTTCTTGCGAAAGTTCGGGGCGTGGGGTGATGGCAAGATCAGGCAAGCCCGCAAACACCAAAGCGCCTTCCGGCGTCAGCGTTCCTTCGGGGGTGGCTTGGATGAACCCGTTCTGGTCGATGGCAAAGGTCACCTCGGGCGCGGGGGGATCTGTGGGCGCGATAAAGCTCAGATCGGTGTCCAGCCCCTCGCGCAAGAGCGGATCGGGTTGCGCGATCCGATCGGGGGCGGGACTGGGTTCAGGCAAGTCCAAGGCCGGCGCAGCCGTCTCTGACGGCGGGACATAAAAGAAACGCGGCGCGCGCTGCCAAACGCCCGTTGCTTCATAAATCCGCTCTGCGTCAGCAGGGCTAAGGACGGTGCCGCGGACAGCAGTGTCATCGGCACCGGCCTGCATTGTTTCAGGGGCTGGCGGGGCCTGCATCGCACCGGGAGGACTATCCGCCGGGGCGGTGGCGAGTGTTTGTGCTGGCAGAAGGGTGGGGGCAGGCGTGCCCGTGGCCAATTCCGGCAGCGCTCCACCATCTGTGTTCTCGGCACCGAAATCCGCAAGCTCGACCAAGGCCGTGACCGGACCAGCCTCCAATGGCTCTGGTGCGGCCTGAGTGATCTCGAGGGGGCGTGTGGTTTGTTCCGCGAGGGGTGCAACGGCAGTGTCTGGCGCGGATGCTACCTCTGACGACTGTTGTTGTGACCACAAGACTGCGCCGATAATCAATGCAGCCCCGGCCACGGCGGCAGCGATCAAGGGGGTCTTGCTTGGGGCGGACACCTTTGGCGCAGTGGCGCGATTGGCAGCGGGCGCACTTGCCGCCAGCTTTGGGGCGGCCTGCTTCATCGCGACCAATTTTGGCTTTGTTGGGCGGAACTGGCTTGGGTGAAACTCTGCGATTATGGCATCAAGCAGCGGAGGATGGGCAAAGTTCGGGCTTGCGGGGATGAGCGTGAATGCGGGCAACATGTCCACAGCGGCGACATCCTCGGGGGGGGATGGCTTGTGGTATTCAGCGGGCACGTGGTCGACCCAGATGGGTTGAGCGGGTGCTGCCGGTTCATCACTTTCGGGCAGGACATTTGCCGTTACGTCCGGTTCTTCTATGGTTATTTGCGTTTCGGTCGCGGGCGATATTTGCTCTGTCGGTTCCGGCGCGGTCGGTTCCGCTTCTGACACCGCCTGACCTGAAAGCAACGCGGCAAGATCGTCCTTGTAGATGTCTTCTTCGACCTCTTTGGGCAGATCAAAAACCAAAAGGCGCGATTTCAACCGCGTGCCAACGACCATGACCGGCAAGAGGTCGCGGGTGACTTCGGCACCTGCCCCCAAGATGTCCTGCATCATCGAGGTTGGCCCAAAGAACACTTCCTTCTGGAAGGTGAAAGGTTCCGCAACAGCGACAAAGGCAACGGGGCGAAAGCCGTGGCCTGACGCGAAAACTTCGGCCTCTCTGAGTGTCTCACGCGCGACGGCGGCGATATGCGTGCGTCCGCCAGACCGCTCGTAGTCAATTGCAAGCTCGTCCAGAGCGTAAGGCGTCGCGCCATCCAAGGCGGCGTCGATATCGTCTTGTGTGGTTTGGGTCGAGTCGATGGCGGTATATTTGATCTGGTCGCGCGGAATAATCAGTTTTGTCCGCAGACCATCGGGGTCCAGAGCCATCGCTTTGTCACGTAAAGCAGCAAGATCAGCATCCAGCGTTTCGCTCGAGACGTCCGCTCTGCCGACGCGGCGCCACCCGCGCGGCACCCTGTGCAAAAGCTCGATGCCTTCAAATGAAAGCGATAGCGCAAAGTTGGTGGTCATCTGCACGCTCTAGCATGTTGGTGTCACTGGCAAAATGCGTTTGCCCCCGCATCAGAAGCCTACAGCAGAAACCCGCCCACGCCAAGGGCAGGGGCGGGTTTCGTTTTCTTAGGCGGTGGCTTTGGCCAGTGCCTGATCCAGGTCCGCGATCAGATCGTCTGCATCCTCGATCCCGATGGAAAGGCGCACAATTCCGGGGCCTGCACCTGCGGCTTCCTGCTGCGCCGCAGTCAATTGCCTGTGCGTGGTCGATGCGGAGTGGATGATCAGGCTGCGCGTGTCGCCAAGGTTAGCCACATGGCTGAATATTTCCAGACTATCGACCAGTTTCACGCAAGCATCATAGCCGCCCTTCACAGCCACGGTGAACAAGGCTCCCGCGCCTTTTGGGCAGATTTTCGGCACCAGCTTGGAATAGGGCGAGCTTTCCAGACCCGCATAGGTCACGTATTCCGTGCGCGGATCATCCTCGAGCCATTTGGCGATCTTCATCGCGTTCTCGACGTGGCGGTCCATCCGCAAGGAAAGTGTCTCGATCCCCATCAGCGTATAGTGGGCGGCTTGCGGGTTCATCGTCATGCCCAGATCGCGCAGACCGATGGCGATGCCGTGGAAGGTAAAGGCCAGCGGGCCGAAGGTTTCTGCAAACTTCAGTCCGTGATAGGCAGGCTCTGGCGCGCTCAGGGATGGGAACTTGTCGTTCGCGGTCCAGTCAAATTTGCCACTGTCCACAACACAGCCGCCGGTGACGGTGCCGTTGCCTGTCAGGTACTTCGTGGTCGAATGCACGACCAGCGTTGCCCCGTGTTCAATCGGTCGGCACAGGTACGGCGTGGCCGAGGTGTTATCCACGATGAGCGGGATGCCCGCTGCATCCGAGATCGCCGAGATCGCATCAAGGTCGGTGATGTGACCGCCGGGGTTGGCAATCGCCTCGCAGAACACGGCGCGCGTGTCGTCGTCGATGGCGGCGGCAACGGCCGCATGATCGTCGAAATCAACGAATTTTGCGGACCAGCCGAACCGTTTGATGGTCTGGCTGAACTGGGTGACCGTGCCGCCGTACAACCGGCTGGAGGCCACGATATTGCGGCCCGGCTGCATCAGCGGGAAAAGCGCCATGATCTGGGCTGCGTGGCCGGAGGAACAGCACACACCGCCAACGCCGCCTTCCAAAGTGGCGATCCGCTCTTGCAGGGCGGCGACTGTCGGGTTGGTCAGGCGTGAGTAGATATAGCCGACCTCTTGCAGGTTGAACAAAGCGGCGGCGTGATCGGCATCGCGGAACACATAGGCCGTTGTCTGGTAAATCGGAACTTGCCGCGCGCCGGTTGCCGGATCGGGGCGTGCGCCTGCGTGGACTTGCAGGGTGTCAAAGCCATAGGTTGGGCCGTCGGTCATTTCTCATCTCCCTTTGAAATTCGTTGGCGCAAGGTGTAGGCGGAATTTGAAAAGCACTCAACGGCCTGTGTGAAAAAGGAAAAGATCATGCCCGTCCCCTTTCATTTTGCATTCCATGTTTCGGATTTGGACGAGGCAAGAGAATTCTATTCCGGTGCCTTGGGTGCGCAGGAAGGGCGTTCGACCGAAACATGGGTCGATTTTGATTTCTTTGGCCATCAACTCAGCCTGCATTTGGGCGAACCTTTTGCCAATCAACCCACGGGTAAAGTCGGCGATCACATGGTGCCGATGCCGCATTTCGGGGTTGTGCTGCCTTTGGATGACTGGACCGCATTGGCGGGCAGGCTGGAAGAACGCCAGACAGATTTCATCATTGCCCCCTCGGTCCGCTTCAAAGGCGAGCCGGGCGAGCAGTGGACGATGTTCTTTCGGGACCCGTCGGGAAATCCGATCGAGGTCAAAGGCTTTGCGGACCAAAGCGGGATTTTTGCGGGCGCCTGACAGGTTAATCCGCGCATTGACGCGGCCCTGCATGGCAATCACTTTGGGCGCAACGAAAAGGATACCCTATGCCACTGCCAAGCTTTCACATGATCGATGCCGCTCCACAGCCGGTGGCGACATTTTCACATGCCTCCGAGATCGACGGATGGGTGTTTCTGACAGGGCAAATGCCGACATGGCCCGGAGAACCGGAGCGTGCGCTGCCCGATGGCGTTGCTGCACAGACCGTGCGCGTGATGGAGAACCTCAAGATCGTGCTGGCCGGTATGGGGCTGGGGCTGGAGAATGTGGCGCAGGCGCGGGTCTATCTGACGGAATTTGAACGCGACTACGCAGAGATGAACCAGACCTATCAAAGCTTTTTTGCAGAAGGAAAGCTGCCTGCGCGTACCTGTGTGGGGGTGACGGGTCTTGCTGTGGGCGCTTTGGTCGAAATTGACATGGTCGCCAAACGCCCCTAGCGGAGCCAAAAGCCTGCCGACTTGATCTTGTTGCGGATGGCTTTTTCGTGGCGTGGCAGGTTTGACCTGTCGAACATCTCGCGCAGTTTATGCCCGCGCCCTTGATAGACCAGACGCTTGAAAGGCTCATAATGCTTGAGCAGTTTCTTGGTCTTGTTTGGGGCGGTGACTTCTTCCAGGACCGCCACCTGTGCATCGCTGGCCGTGGCATAAAGCAGTGGTAACGCGCGGTAATGATAGCTGATCGCGCCGTCCAGCCCTGCCAATTCCGGCCCGGGTCGCCCGCCGCCGAAACTATGGATAACCAAAGGCAGGACTACCTGATCAAGCCAAGGATCAAGCGGCTGGATGACCAGCGCGGCTGGCGGATTGTCCCGCACAGAAACGGCATATTCTGTAAATCGTTGCCCGAAGGCGGCAGGGTCCGCGCCAAAAAACCAGCCTGCGTTGAAGTAAAGGTAGCGTTCCCAATACTCGTCGGGCTGTGTCAGATCGAGCGAACTTTCAAAATCAAGCGAGAAGCGATCGTAAAGTGACGTCCAGATTGCTGTGTAGCCGGGCCAGTATAGCTCTTCCACAGGCCAGGTGGCGGTGCGCCGCATCGAGGCCGCAGGGCGAGTGAAATCAAATGCAATCTGGGAAATATCGCCCGTGATCAGCGTATCGGTATCAAAAAAAACAAAGGGCTCTCCTGCCGGCAAGACCTGTAGACCCTCGATCTTGTTGCCCTGCGGATAGGACTGGCCGAAATGGGCTGACTGAAAGGGGACAATGTGCGCGCCGAGTTCGAGGAGCCGTGCCTTGACCGGTTCGGACATCCGCGGATCGAAATCCCAAAGCGGACCGGGCTGTGGCTCTGCAATGAAAAGCTGCCCGCCAAAGTCCGGCGCATAGGTACGCAACGAGGCGACAAACAAAAGGGCTTCGTATTCCAAGCGCCCGCCCTGGCCCACGATCATGATGTTGAACGGCAAAGTCTTTCGGGTTTGTCGCGCCATGCACTGTCCATTCACATTGGTTCAGACCCTGTCTAGCCGTACCCAAGTAAACAGCGCAACCACAAGGCCAAGACCTTTGCTCAGAGGCTCTTTCCGCGTGGTGCAAAATCTAGACCGTTGGCGCCTGGGCCCATCGCTGCACGGCTTGATCAATGCCGCCTTGCCTTGGCCTGCAATAAGGCACAAGGCTGGGTCATTCTTCAAAAGTGATGGCCAAATACACTTTCCTTGGACATCGCGCGGCATAGCCTGAGACTAGAGCTGTCGTGCGCCGATATTTGCATGATGACGATACGCGCACAGCGGAACGTGTATGACGCTTGTGACCAAGTCGATCTGGAGGAATTGAAGCGGTTCCTTCGGGGGAGCCTCGGACGCAGCGTTTCGTTTTACTTTGCAGCGAACGACCGGTCCGCACCTTTTGCACCAAACAGCCTACCTTGCCACTCACCTGCGTCATGCCCGCTTTTTGACTTCTGCCGAGAGGGTTGCTGCGATCCGCATGAGGCAGGGGGCGTATCGGACCAGACCCGAGGTGCGATCAGCTAGCCGACAAGAGCGAGCTTCATGCAAACCAGAAAAATTGCAGTCGCAGCAGCCCACTTGGTGCCTAGATGCGAAATCAGCCATAGGCCGACCGCAGCAAGCGCTGTCCAATATAACCCGTCAAACTCCGAACCCCATGCGGTGGGGTGGGTCAGGCGTGACATCCGGTAGAGGATTTCTATCTTTATCCCAAGCACACCAACCAAGCCTACCCCGAACAAGATAATGCCCGAGAGCGTCGCTGCACCTTGCGAAATTCTCAACCGGGAATTTGATTGCGGGAATGCCATGATACGCTCCATCTGACTCTGAGCTGGTGTTCTTCAGACAGCTCATGTCCGGATTGTAGTCCCTTGTGAACAAAGACTTATTGATCTTGGTCAAAGATGTCAGACCGCGTTTGACGCTATTCTAGAGCAACTTTTCTAAGAATCGTTGCTTCGCGTTGAGTGCTCAGTCAAGATTCAGCCTAAGCGTGAACGACGATACTGCCAGTTTATCTTGAAGAGATTGGGTAAGCGAGATGGGACGAGCGTCGACTGGACCACTTGTGGTTACGACACAGGCGAATGAGATCGGAGTAATGAATCCTGATCTGTTCGGCGCGATCGGGATCAACAACTTCGGATATGACCATTTCGAGGCGGACATCGATGCGCTGGGCCTGACAAATATCCGATTTCCCGGTGGGACGGTTTCCGAAGAGGGTTTGGTTGAGGATGGCCGTATTCGCCTTGGTGGAACCGAAATTTCGCTCCAGACGCTTCTCGGTGACAGGTCAAATCTTGCCTTTGATCTGACGCATCCCGAACTGATGAGCCCGTTGGCTTTGGAGTATGATGAACTGAATTTTCCTGACCGTGATGATGTCGTCACCTTTAGTCAGGCCTTGGCTTGTGCTGTAGAGCGGGGTGTAAGCCTGGCCTTGGTCATCCCTGTTCACAGATATTTCCACGAATCCGATCTGAGCAATCCCTTGGTTCGCGAACAAGCGATCGAAGCTGCGGTCTCGGACGTGCGCGTCTTTCTCGAACGCCTGAAGAACGGGGCGTTCAATGGCGGGGTCTACCCCGATACGATTACCCTCGAGATCGGCAACGAGGCATACGACAACCCCATCGAATATGCTGTCATCGCGAAGGCGATGATCGACGAGATTACTGTTCAGATGGCCGAGAGCGACATCGGCTACGAGATATCGGTTCAAATGGGGCGGGGCAGCTACGAATTTAACAATTTGTTGGAGGACGGGTATTTTCAGCCCTTCTTTGCCGATCCCGATACCATGGTCGCAGGGTTGGATACGCTCTCCTTCGTGCCCGGACCAGACCTGTCATATGTGGCGCGGGAAACCGCAATAGACGACATGATCATCAATATTCTGGGCGAGTCTCTGGCCCATGTTGATGACCTTCGTCACCACCTTCTGGGGTTCACCGGAAATGTTGTTAAAGACCCGGACGCGCCAATCTGGGAACGTAAACACATTCTTGATCACTGGTTGAATGCGTTCGATACATTGGGTGTCGATCGCCGGGATATCAGATATTACATATCGGCCTGGAGCACGGATACTTCGAACGGCAGTGCGACACCTTATGAACTGGTCGCCGCAGCAAACACGCTGGAAATCTTCTCTTACTTTATGCAACAAGGCGTTGATGCGGCCGCCGTATGGGGTGTGACCGCCTCTTTTCGGTATTATGAGAATATGCCGACAACGGTGATATCGGACCGCTTGTCCGACTTTATTTCCCCGGCTGGGGCCATTCTCCAACTCCTGAGCGGCCACGTCATGGAAAGCCGTTTTCTCGGGACCGGTGGCTCTGCTGTTGACGGCTACACAAGCTATATTTTCGAGGATGACTCGCATTATACGGTCTTCTACTCGGTCGGCCGCCTTGGGGGCCAAGAATTTGAACTCGATGTCGCACTTGGCATTCTGGATGACCTGCAGTCTGTCAATGTGACCAACCTCGATATCTTGGACGGCGCGCTGAGTGGCGCATCAAGACTGACCACGAGCCAGTTGGATGTTCTGGACGGCAGGATCTCAATTCACTTTGATCAGGATTTTGAAATCGCCGTCATCACCTTGGATAAGTCTGACAGTCAGAACTATCACTTCGCCCAATCTGCCGAGGTATTTTTAGGAGAGAGCGTGATTTTTGATCGCGGTCTTGAGACCACGCAGGGTGGCGCGGGCGCTGATTTCTTCGCGGGGAGCGGACAGGCCGATATCATCGTGGGCGGTGCCGGCGACGACACAATAAGCGGTGGTTCGGGGCGCGCGGGCCTTTTCCCCGGTGGACAGGTCACGCCCGGATTTGGCGCCTTGGGTGGCAACAATGGCGATTTTCTCTTTGGTGGTGATGGAAATGATACCCTGCGTGGCAACGCGGGCAACGATCTGCTGTCTGGCGACGCGGGTGATGACGAACTCTGGGGTGGCGGTGGCTTTGACACCTTTGTGTTCACCTCCGGCCACGACCGTATCCATGATTTCAGACCCGGGGTCGACACGATCATTCTGGCACAGTCACTTGTCGGGGACGTGGATATTGACCTCTGGCTTGCCCAGAACGCGATCCAACTGGACGGCGCAGTCGTCATCGATTTTCTTGAAGGGCATCAACTGAGCATTCTGGGCGATCTGACCATTCCAGAGCTTTTGGGCGATCTGGAAGTGCGCGACATCGGAGACTTTATTCTTTAGTGCGTTTGGGTCTGACCTAGGATCACGCATCGCGGCCTTTCTCGGACGGTCGATCGCGCTGCGTGATGCAGGATGTTTCAAGTCAAGGGGCAAGGCTATCGCAGCGCTTCTGGTCTGTTGTGGCGGCATGTCACGCAGATTGTGCCTCGCAACCAGCCAACCATGCAAAATAGCGCACAGTCTCTATCCGCGATCGGATGAATCTTTGAGCAGACCCTTTCTTTTTCGCCCTCACCAAGATGTGGGAAGAGCGGTTTTGCGCTTGTATTGGACAAAAAATGTTTTTCGGACGTGACCTTGGGCGCGGTGTGTTAAAAATTTGGTGACGCGGCGTCACGTCCCTAAATGCCCTGCTATCGGCAAACTGATACCACATTTCGCCTGTAGCAGATGCATTACAAAAGAACCGCACCTACCCGAAAGGTGATAAAGTTTCGACTTTATTCCCCTTGAGAAGAAAGCGGCTTTGGCAGATTGAGACGGGGACGACCACGAGATGATGAAGAGTAGGAAAAAGTAAAATGTTTGAGTTGGTATTGATTGCACTTCTGGTCGTCGCTTTCGTCGGCGCTGGTCCGGCAGGTGAGCGTCGCGCGAAAAGACGGCTGGCTACAACTGAAAACGCCTGTAGAAATTTGAACAGTAAGGCCAAAAGCGTGGTCCTCAGCTAATTCTTTTTTGAGGCAGGCTGCGGCCTTCTGTCAAAGTATTATCATTTTCCGCAAATTCGTGCTATCCTGAAATCCAACTTCGGGACGAGTACATGTACAGTTATAAAGCGATTGGCTTAGCGTCCGACTTTGCCGCTACGATAGCAGGGCTTGTACTGTTTTCTGTTGGTCTGACTGGAGCAGCAGGACGCACTTTAAGCGATACATCACTGGTGATTGTTTTGCTCCAGCCATCCGGCTACGGACAAAATGTCGATATGATGTACTGGTTTGCGCTGATGTTTCTTGGAATTGGGCTTGTTACGTTGCTCTGGACCAAGTTGTTGGCCTTGGTGTCGCTGATTTTCATTATAGGCAAGATCCTTGTGTTGAAGTTCCAGATGTTGCCGAATGTCATGCCAAATCAAGCGGCGCTTCATAGCTATGCGACGCCATCGCTTTGCTTTGCGTGTGGGAAAATTTGTGTCCTGTCGCAATCTGCGCATTGCGTGGCTTAACTCTCTATTGGAATGACGCAAGAAAGAGCTTTAGCTTGGGCTGTCTATCTCCATGATAAACAGGCCTTCCAGAGTCTGGCCGACACCATTTTCGGTCAATGTTCCCAAGATGTTACCCCCAAGGCCAGTGGCGCCCGCGTTCAAGAAATCGCCCTCAAACAGCATTGTCATGGACAGACGAGAGTTGTTGGCGTCGACCAGCGCGCCGTTTCCATCAAAGGTGAACGTCGCATCGGTTTCAGGATTTCCTCCACGGTCCAATACACCTCCTGTAAGGTCAATGGTGCCGGTAAGTCGCCTTCCTTCTTCGTCGTAAATACCGAGCGCCCGGCCTGAAACCATTTCAGGCGCGTCAAAAGACACATCAAGTTCCATCCGGCCTGCCATTGCATCGGTGATGTCGTCGTTGGTATTTTCGAAATAGGCCACCAGATATCCGGCATATCCAACAGTGCCTGACGGTATGTCGCTTGCCAGATCTGTGTAAACAAGTGGTAGATTATCTGCGATGAGCGAATTTGCGGCTGCGTTCAATTGATCGAATTGGTTTACCTGCTGATCTTGATCCGTCGAACCGGAACCACATGCTGCAAGAATCCCGGCCGCGATCAGAAAGGCATATTTTTTCACAGACCCGGAATCGAGGATAAGATAACGCTCAAAAGTTGCTGGACGGTCCGACATACAAACCCCTCGCGTTTATTATGCCTCTTAATATGTAAAAATTGTGGAGAAATTGAGAAGAGAAACAAAAGACATTCGATCTCTGGCGTTACATTAACGCAGGATGAATAAAGACTGTGAACACCACGACGCACGGTTGCATGTGCCAGTCTGTAGATCAAGCCCCCGCGCAGGTACTTGCCTTGCGTCCTGCGCAGTGCGGCCAAGATCGCACTTCGCATCTAAGTCACTGTTCAAGAAGATTGGTGGGCGACCCTGGAA
>NZ_JANQTS010000025.1 GCF_030731595.1 Yoonia sp. | reverse complement strand
ACCTACGGCTTATCCCGATGCCATGACGCATACGGCCAATCGCGGATATCCTCGACCAAACCGTGCTTCATCGGATTGATCCAACAATACTGGATATACACGACAATATTTCCACATAGCCAACCATCGCCAAGAATGGTTAATTGACCCGCAACATCTCCAAACCGGACACCCCCGATGATCCTCTACGGCCTGCCCACCTGTTCTGACTGCAACAAAGCCCGCAAGGCGCTGGCCGACGCGGGCCATGACGTGACGTTCCGCGATATCCGCGCCGCGCCGATGTCCGCCGCAGATTGGGCGCCGCTGCTGGCGGAATTCGGGGATAATCTGGTGGACCGCAAATCGCAGGCCTACCGCAACCTCAACGCATGGATGCGCGAGAGCGAGGCCGAGGCTCAACTGGCCGACCAGCCAGCACTTATGGCACGCCCCGTCATCACTGACGGGACACGCTGGACCTTGGGCTGGGATACCGCCGCGCAGGCGGTCTGGCTCTGAACTCAGGCTTTGGCGATATTGCCGGCCATCTTGCGCCCGTCACGCCCTTCGATCAGATCGAATGTGACCTTCTGGTCATCGGCAAGTCCGGTCATGCCGGATTGTTCGACGGCTGAAATATGCACAAAAATGTCTGATCCGCCGTCATCGGGCGCAATAAATCCGTAGCCTTTGGTTGTATTGAACCATTTTACGGTGCCGCTTGGCATTGTCCGTTCTCCTTCATGTCGTGCCCTTTCGGGCAGGGCAGGTCTTGGGCCCCGCGACACGCGGACTTCCCTTCGCCTTGTGAATCTATGGTTATTCGTTTTATGAAAAAGGCAAATGACACGACGTCGCATTCACGCGATTGGGAAGATTCTTGCACATTTTGGAGAGCGTGATGCGCTTCTTTGGCTTAAAAACCTGCGATACCTGCCGAAAGGCGCTGAAAAACCTAGCAGCAGCAGGATATGACCCGCAGGTGATTGATGTGCGCGCAGACGGTATTTCAGCCGCAGACCTGCAAACGATCATCGCCACCTTCGGGGATGGCGCGCTGAACCGTGCCTCTACCACATGGCGTGCGCTCTCTGATTCCGAGAAGGAGGCCGATGCTGCGGCGCTTTTGGCCGCACACCCTACCTTGATGAAACGCCCCGTGATCGAAGCCGAGGGCCAGTGGACCATCGGCTGGAAAGCGGACGTACAGGCAAAGTACCTTGGCGAATGATCCAAGACTGCCTATGTCGGTCTCAGAGCAGTAAGGAGAACACCCATGCGCAACGCCGCATCCATTCTTGGCCTGATCGGCGGCCTGATCGGTATTCTGGTTGGCCTGTTCGGCTATGGCTACGCCGAATTGTCGGAACGCCATGCCGAGGTGGGCCAGTTCTTTGGCTTCCTTGAAAACCCCGGCTTTATCCGGTTTGCCAGTTTCATCGCCCCGTTGCTTGCTATTGCCGGCGGTGCGATGGCCAAATCCCGCGCCTTATGGGGCGGAATCCTGATGCTGATCAGCGCGTTTTGTTTCTACACCGCCTTCGGTTTTAATGTGGGGACGATGTTCCCGATTGGCTTTGTCGCCCTTGGTGGCCTGCTGGCGATTGCCGCTGGCAAGCCAGACGAGCCTAAGGCGCATTTCTGAACAAAAGCCGGTCAATCGAGAGCGCACCTGCGCCCTTGAACACAAGGATCAGCAGACACAGCACCCAGAACGCCCGCTGATCAAGGATCAGCGCGTCCGACATGCGGTCAAACCATGCGCCCAGCGTCCCCTCATGCGCGATCCCGCCGTGGCCGAAAAGATCGGTCAGGGATTGCACAATGATAAAGCCGATCATCCCGAAAGCTGCCAACCGGGTAAAAAGCCCGATAACGATCAAGACCGGCAAAACGAATTCCGCGATGGTCCCGCCGGTCACGACAGCCCAATGAAAGACGCCCAACTGCGAAGTGTCATAGCCGACCGCTTCCATCGCCTTGGGAAAGATCTGGACATAGGCCCCCGGAGACGGGGACAGAAACCCAAAGAGCCCGTCGCCCAGTTTGGTCAGCCCTGAATTCCAGTAATACATGAACAGCACTGCCGCAAACACAAGCCGTGCCAGCAAAGGAAGCAAAGCATCGCCAAGTCGGTTCACCGGGCGCGTGATTGAAGCGAGAGGGGAAGTCGTCATTATGGGGCCTTTCAATAAATTTCTGTCACCGCACTCTGGGCCAGCAAGAGGCCCAAAACTTGGCCGAGATCGAGCGTATCATCCGCAGTTGCCATCGCCTGTCCCAATGTCTGGCCTGACTTCAGCGCCTCAATACAGGTTGCCGCGGCGGCGTTGATCCGGTGGAGTTCGGGGTCAAATGCGGGGCGGGTGATCAGGATCGCTTCGGCCTGCATGACAGGCTTGGGCGCAGTGTCGCTGGTATTGGCGCGGTAGATCGCGTGAATAGGATAACTGGACGCAACGGTCTGTACCGCAGGGGCGATCCGCAGCCTGACGCCCATCAGCGCGTCGGGCGCCAGATCAGCAAACTCTTGCGGGGTCACGGGCGTCGCATCGGCAGCGTGATAGGCATGCCGCAACGCCAGTTCAACAGCCGCAATATCAGGAAGATACCCGAGAGTCTGTGCAGGGGGAAAGCGGCGCAGGAATTGCGGCATCGCATGACCGTAGAACATCATCAGTGGTGACTTGGGTGGGTGTTTGCGCAGGTAAATGCCAGCCATCGCCCGAAAGAACTGATCACCGACCAGTTTGCGGACAATCGGAAAGGCCGCCTCCAAGGCGTCAGACAGGCTGACGGCCACATTGTTGCGGTAGACGTCAAACCGCTTGGCAGCCTGTCCGCCATCCGGATTGATGATCCCCGCAGGCACAGCCGCTGCCGGATCCAGCATGGCGTTCCTGAACGCGGCCTGACGGACAGTCATGCCAGCACCATGGCAAGGGCCGCGTCAGCGCGGGCTATCTCGGCTGACAGCACGGACCAATCGGGCACATCGGTGTCCCATTCGATCAGCAGTGGCTTTGGGCCGGATTTGGCGAGGGTGTAATCCAGCAGTGCCCAGACAGGATCCACGACAGCCTTGCCGTGGCTGTCGATCAACAGCGGCGCACCGGTTTCGTCCTGATCTTCGTCATGGCCGCCAAGGTGGATTTCCCCGACAGCGTCGATAGGGAACGCGTCGATATAGGCTTGCGGAGATGTTTGCAGGTTCGTGGCACTGACAAAGACGTTGTTGACGTCCAGCAAGAGGCCACAGCCGGTGCGGGCGACCAATTCGCGCAGAAAATCGGTCTCGGACATCGTGGACTCGGCAAATGCGAGGTAGCTGGAGGGGTTTTCCAGCAGCATCTGACGGCCCACGACGTCCTGAACCTGATTGATGTGAGTAGCGACGCGGGTCAGTGTTTGAGTGGTATAGGGCAGGGGAAGAAGGTCGTTGTAAAAGTGGCTGTCGTGGGTGGACCAAGCGAGATGCTCGGAAAAGCTTGCGGGGTTGAGCCAGCCGACAAGATGTTTGAGGCGGGCCAGATGGTCGGTGTCAAGATCGTCTTCGCCACCGATGGAAAGTCCAACGCCGTGCACCGAGATGGGGAAGCGTTCGGCCAGATGGCGCAGTTGGGCTATGGGGCGGCCACCGTCGCCCATGTAATTCTCGGCGTGAATTTCGAGCCAACCCAGCGGGCCGGGGGATGCCATGATGTCGGCGTAGTGTTGGGCTTTGTATCCAACGCCGGGACGCGCGGGGAGTAATGGAGTTTGTGTCGCGTCAAGCATGGCAGCAGCCTTCGGGTAGGTGATGGTAAGGTGGATCATGATCCACCTTACCGGAATTACGCTTATGCAGGCAGGTCGCGATCAAGCGCTTCCAAAGAGCCCATACGCTCGGTCCCGTCAGCCATTGCAGGCAGTTCCATCGTTTCGCATGTGCCGGCAGGAACGAATGTCCATGCGTTGCCCTGATAGTCAACCTTTGAAGAACCTGCACATGTTGTGCCTGGACCGGCGGCACAGTCGTTTGCGCCGGCGAGCGACACACCGAAGCACTTTACGTTCTCTTGAGCAGTGGCGGTGGTGGACAGACCAGCAAGTGCAGAGGCGACGGCGCTGGCGAGGACGAGAGTTTTGGTTGCGTTGGACATGAGAGTTTCCTTTGGTTTGGGTCAACATTAACATTTCACCGTCTTGCGGCGATGTCCAAACCCTAACCGTGCCATCTGTTCATACGCCATTCACAGGCCCGTGCATCGCAGTTCCGTGAGGTCACGTGAGCAACTTACCCATTGTGGCGACCTGTTGCAGACAGAATTTCCCATAGAAAACAAAGAACCCGCCGATGCGTCCATCGGCGGGTTTGTTACAGGTTGCTGCGCGGGAATGTTACAGAAGGTCGGGCGGTGTGGCTGACTTTGCCAGCTCTGCGACGATCTCGGTCAGAGATGTTACAGAGGTTTGGTTTTCTCCCAGCCGCCGCGCTGTCACCGTGCGTTCCTCGACTTCGCGCGCACCAAGTGCCAGAATCACCGGCACCTTCCCGACAGAGTGCTCGCGGACCTTGAAGTTGATCTTTTCGTTGCGCAGGTCAGCTTCTGCGCGGACACCAGCGGCTTTCAGGGCCGCGACCACCTCCAACGCATAGTCATCCGCATCCGAGACAATCGTCGCCACAACAACCTGACGCGGGGCCAGCCAGAACGGCAGCTTGCCTGCGTGCTCTTCGATCAGGATGCCGATGAACCGCTCGAACGATCCCAGCGTTGCGCGGTGCAACATGACGGGACGGTGCTTGGCCCCATCCTCGCCGATATAGCTCGCGTCCAACCGTTCAGGCAGAACAAAGTCTACCTGATGCGTGCCACACTGCCAGTCACGGCCGATGGCATCGGTCAGCACAAACTCCAGCTTGGGACCATAGAACGCGCCTTCGCCGGGGTTTAACTCTGGCTCGATCCCTGCGGCTCGGGTCGCGGCCAGAAGGGCGGCCTCGGCCTTGTCCCAGACCTCATCGGACCCTGCGCGCTTTTCGGGGCGATCTGAAAACTTCACTTTGAAGTTGTCGAAACCAAGGTCTCGATAGACGCCGCTCAGAAAGCTGATGAATTCGGCTGTTTCGGATTCGATCTGGCTTTCGCGGCAGAAAATATGCCCGTCGTCCTGCGTAAAGCCACGCACCCGCATGATCCCATGCAGCGCGCCCGAAGGCTCATAGCGGTTGCAGGACCCGAATTCGGCCATCCGCAACGGCAGTTCGCGGTAGGACTTGAGGCCCTGATTGAAAATCTGGACGTGGCAGGGGCAGTTCATCGGTTTCAGCGCATTGACCGTCTTTTCGCGCGCATGTTCTTCGTCCACTTCGACAATGAACATATGGTCTTGATACTTTTCCCAATGGCCCGAGGCTTCCCAAAGCTTGCGATCCACCACCTGCGGCGTGTTCACCTCGACATAGCCACCGGCGCGCTGTTTGCGGCGCATGTAGTCCTGCAACTCGGTATAGATCGTCCAGCCGTTGGGGTGCCAGAACACCTGACCGGGGGCTTCTTCCTGCATATGGAACAGGTCCATCTCGCGGCCCAGCTTGCGGTGGTCGCGTTTGGCGGCTTCTTCCAGCATGTGCAGGTGGGCTTTGAGCCCTTCCTTGTTCGTAAAGGCCACCCCGTAGATCCGCTGCAACATCGCGCGGTCACTGTCGCCGCGCCAATAGGCACCGGCGATGGACATCAGTTTGAACGCATCAGCGGGCACCTGACCCGTGTTCTGCAAATGCGGACCACGGCAGAGATCCTGCCACTGCCCATGCCAATACATGCGCAGCGGTTCATTGCCCGGGATGCTTTCGATCAACTCGACCTTATAGGGCTCGCCACGGTCCTTGTAATACTGGATCGCAACGTCACGTTCCCAAATCTCGGTGCGGACCTCATCGCGTTTGTTGATGATCTCTTTCATCTTCTTTTCGATGGTGCCGAGGTCTTCTGGGGTAAAAGGTTCCTTGCGGTCAAAATCGTAATACCAGCCGTCCTTGATGACGGGGCCGATGGTGACTTGGGTGTCAGGCCAGATTTCTTGGACAGCGCGGGCCATGATATGGGCAAGGTCATGACGGACGAGTTCAAGCGCGGGGGCCTCGTCTTTCATCGTGTTGATGGCAATCGCGGCATCGGCCGTGATCGGCCATTGCAGGTCCCAATGCAGATCATTCACAGTGGCCGAGATCGCCTTTTTGCGCAGCGACGGTGAGATATCTGTCGCGACATCGGCCGCAGTGACGCCCGCATCATAAGTACGGATATTGCCATCAGGGAAAGTCAGGGAAATCTGGGCCATCGTTCGGCTCCTCGTCAGTTTGGCGCCCACGGAACGCCCGGTTGCGGGTTATGTGTGCGGGCTAAATGACGGGGTGACGGGCAATGGTCAAGAGCGATGCGTCTGGCTCATGATTTGTATGCAGAGATATACGTTGACTGCGACACATGGTGCGGTAAAACCGACCTAGTTTCCGATGCGAAACCTAGATGTTGGGGAAGTCACATGCCAAGCTACAACCGCACGTTTGATCTGAGCATCAGCGATATCGACATGATCGAAGAGGCGCTGCGCGCCCGTGGTCGCGAATTGTCACGGATGCGTCTGGCCCTGACTGAAGAGAACCCTGCCCATCTGGAATCGATCCGTGTGATCGAGCAAGACCAGCGCGAGAACGAAGAACTGCTGGGCCGTCTGCACGACCAGAA
>NZ_JANQTS010000024.1 GCF_030731595.1 Yoonia sp. | reverse complement strand
CCCATCTTCTCTTGGTCGGCCTTTGTCTTTGGCTCGACCGCGATCTCGATCACCGGCTCTGGGAAGGTCATTGTTTCAAGAACAACAGGGTCCTTCTCGGAACACAGCGTGTCACCGGTGGTCGTGTCTTTCAGACCACCCAGCGCGATGATGTCACCGGCGAATGCTTCGTCGATTTCTTCGCGGTTGATGGCGTGCATCATCATCATCCGGCCCACGCGCTCTTTCTTCCCTTTGGTCGAGTTGAGCATCGCGTCGCCCTTCTTGAGCTGACCCGAATAGATGCGGGTAAAGGTCAAGGAGCCCACGAACGGGTCGTTCATGATTTTGAAGGCAAGGCCAGAGAACGCCATATCATCATCCGCACGGCGCGGGATGTTACGGGTTTCTGTTTCGTCACCGGGGCGGAAGCCCATGTAGTCGACAACGTCCAACGGGCTGGGAAGATAATCGATCACTGCGTTGAGCAAAGGCTGAACACCTTTGTTCTTGAACGCCGAGCCGGCCAGCACAGGCACGAATTTCATCGCCAGCGTCCCCTTGCGGATCAGCTTGCGCAGCGTGTCGACATCAGGCTCTTCCCCTTCGAGGTAAGCCATCATCGCATCGTCATCCATGTCGACGGCAAGCTCGATCAGTTTGCCGCGCCATTCCAGAGCCAACTCGTTCAAGCTGTCACGGATCGGCTGGCGCACCCATGAGGCACCAAGATCTTCGCCCTGATAGACCCATTCTTCCATGGTCACGAGGTCGATGATGCCTTCAAGTTCTGTCTCTGCACCGATTGGCAGTTGGATCGGAGCGGGAACCGCACCTGTCCGGTCTGCAATCATGTTCACGCAGTTGAAGAAGTCAGCGCCAATCTTGTCCATTTTGTTCACGAACACGATACGCGGCACTTTGTAGCGGTCAGCCTGACGCCATACGGTTTCGGTCTGTGGTTCGACACCAGCGTTCGCATCAAGCAGACAGATCGCGCCGTCAAGCACAGCCAAAGAGCGTTCGACTTCGATTGTGAAGTCAACGTGGCCGGGAGTGTCGATGATGTTCATGCGGATCTTGGTGTCCGATGTGCCATCTGCGGTTGGTTCTTCCTGACGCTGCCAGAATGTTGTGGTCGCAGCAGAGGTGATCGTGATGCCACGTTCCTGCTCTTGCTCCATCCAGTCCATTGTCGCCGCACCATCGTGCACTTCGCCGATGTTGTGGGACTTGCCGGTGTAATACAGGATCCGCTCGGTGCAGGTGGTTTTACCTGCATCGATATGCGCCATGATCCCGAAGTTCCGGTATCTGTTCAGGGGATATTCGCGTGCCATGTGGTGCTTTCCCTCTTACCAGCGGTAGTGGCTGAACGCTTTGTTCGCGTCGGCCATCTTGTGAGTGTCTTCACGCTTCTTGACGGCTGTGCCGCGGCCGTTGACCGCATCCATCAGCTCGCCTGCAAGGCGCTCTTCCATTGTGTTTTCGTTGCGCTTTTTCGCTGCAGCAATCAGCCAGCGGATGGCCAGCGCTTCGCGGCGCTCTGGGCGTACTTCGACGGGCACCTGATAGGTCGCACCACCGACGCGGCGCGAACGCACTTCGACGGATGGTTTGATATTGTCCAGGCACTCGTGGAAGACTTCCACGGGAGATTTCTTCAGCTTGCCTTCAACGCGATCGAATGCGTTGTAGACGATGCGTTCGGCGACGGCTTTTTTGCCATCAACCATGAGGTTGTTCATGAACTTTGTCAGAACGATATCGCCAAACTTTGCGTCTGGCAGAACTTCGCGTTTTTCAGCGGCGTGACGACGTGACATCTTTGATTTCCCTTACTTAGGACGCTTCGCGCCGTACTTCGAACGACGTTGCTTACGGTTCTTGACACCTTGCGTATCAAGTACACCGCGCAGAATGTGGTAACGGACACCTGGAAGGTCTTTTACACGGCCGCCACGGATCAGAACCACAGAGTGTTCCTGAAGGTTGTGGCTTTCACCTGGGATGTAAGAGATGACCTCAAAGCCGTTTGTCAGGCGCACTTTGGCAACCTTACGCATAGCCGAGTTCGGCTTCTTTGGTGTCGTTGTATAAACGCGTGTACAAACACCGCGTTTTTGTGGGCATCCCTCCATGTGGAGCGACTTGGATCGTGTGACTTTTGGCTGGCGCGGCTTGCGGATCAGCTGCTGAATCGTTGGCATCGTTTGATGTTCCCATCTATTCACATGTGCGCCCGGCAACGCGAAGGTTTCAAAAAGCGCGATCCACTTCGGAAAGCACAAAAATTCCGCAGTCGAACCCTTACCGGAGGTTCGGTGCGGTGAGCTCCAGAGGAACAAAGCTATAGTCGCTCGGTTCTTGGCCACTACGTGGTTTGATATCGGGACACGAGGAAAGCCCTCAACCCGGATGAGCGGCGTATAGGGGGAGTCTCTGGGCCTGTCAACAGGGGCAAAGGACCCAAGCCACCCGTTTGCAGAATGCAGGCACGCAGGCATGAAAGAGCCCGTCGCCTATGTCTGATATCCCATAGCAGCGGGCCTTTATTGCATAGCGGGGCGCGGCGACTGCATCACCATCACATGACGCACCCTGTCACGATGGAGACACAAGATGATACGTATCACCACCAGCCTGATCACACTCGCAGCCCTTGTCGCTTGTGTGGCACCGAATGAACCGACTGTATCCGAAAATGATGTTGACCGGGCCTTTGCCGAGGCCTCGGCGATCAGCAATCTACCGCAGACAAGCGCGTTCAATCTGCCAACGGGTGCTGTCACCTATACGGGGCAATTGGGGGCAAATGTACGAGGCGACGCCAACGGCAGCATCTTGGGCGACATGTCAATGAACGTGGGCTTTGCCAGCAACACGATCGATGGCAGCATTTCCAACATCAACCTGATTGATGCGAACGGGACACCGAACCAGCGCTTTGACGGAAGGTTGCAGATTGATGGAGTCGAAAGCAGCGGCAGCCTTGATGCATTTGCGTTCGGACAGATCACCGGTGTGGATAATGACAACGTCGAAGTCAGCTCGGACGTGCTTTTGACGCTTGATGGCAATGTCTATGACAACTTCCGCCGGGGGGATGCGGTCTTTGGGTCTGCGACAGGGGATGCGGTCGGCGATTTCAATATGGACATTGAAGGCGTATTTTTTGGGACCGCCGACTAACTATCTGATCCGGTCCGGGATCGCTGGTTGCCGGATCTTCAACTGGGTTTCACGGTAAAGCGTAAACAGACCCGTCGCGACCACGACAACGGCCCCGATGACGGCAAGGAGGTTCGGCCATTCCCCAAAGACTATAATGCCCAGAATGACTGCGATCAAAAGGCTTGCATATCGAAACGGCGCGACAAAGGCGATTTCGCCAACGCGCATAGCGCTGACAGACGCGATATAGCCGCAGATCAGGAAGCCTGTCGCACCTGTCAGTTGGAGTGCCGAGGTGGTTGAAAAGGGCTGCCACTCGATAAACAGGGACCCGATGGCGCCAAGACTGGTCACACCGACCGCCGCAACAAGCGCCACAAAGACCGAAGGCACCTTGTGCGACATGCGACGCACTGCAACATCTCGCAACGTAACGCAGCCGACCGCTGCAAGGGCATAGAAGCTATAGCTGCTGAAATCCGCGCCGCCCGGCTGGATAATCAAAAGAACCCCGGCAAAACCAACGCAGATCGCGGTCAACCTGCGCCACCCCAACGCTTCACCAAGGAATAGGGCAGCGGCGAGGCTGACTGCAAGCGGTAGCGCCTGCAGGATCGCACTGACATTCGCGATAGGCATATGGAAGAGAGCGGTAAGGAAGAAATAAGTCCCGCCCACTTCGCCGATCGTCCGAATGAACACCAAGCCCCAGTCACGCGCGGGAAGATCAAACCGCAACTGGCCCAGCAACCGACACATGATCGTCAGACAAACGACCGCGCCGATTCCACGGAAAAAGATCGCCTGGAACAAAGGCAGTTCATCCGCCAACGACTTCATGAATGCGTCGTTGAACGTAAAGGCGCACATCGCGCCTATCATCAGAAGCGCACCGCGAAGATTGTCGGACATCAAAGCCATGGAAGGGACGTATCAGGGCCGCGCAACTGCCGCCAGTGGCTACATCAGAAAGGGGCTTTTCTGGCCAGTATGAAGAGTCGCTGCCTATCGCAAGACATGGACCGCGCATTTTGCATGGCGGACGACCTGTGCTGCGGTCGATCCAAGCAAGTAGTCCTGCATACCGGGTCTGTGGCTGGCGATCACGATCAAATCGACATCGTTGTGATCGGCATGGTTCAGGATCGTCCGCGAGGCGTGACCCTGTGCAACAACAGCCGACGCATTATCGACACCCGCGGTCAGTGCTTTCAAGCCTGCGGCCACCTCTGCCCTCGCGGCCTCCAGATGGCCTTCGGGAAGATATTGTGTCGCGTAGCCCGGGAGTTGCTCGAGAACGTGCAGGCACGTGATTACTCCGCCCTCGGCGCGCAAAGCTTTGGCGATCTCCAGCGCACCTTCTGCGTTGCGATCGGTTTCGAATGAGACAGGAACGAGGATTTTCTTATACATGAGATGCTTCCTTTCGTTTCAGGCATCATAGCATCCTGATCCCAGACTGCATTGATCTGGGTCACGAAAGGAAAGGCCAAAACGAAAAAGGCCCCCGCTCTGCGAGGGCCTCTTTTTGTCTTGCGGAAAACGACCTAGTCGTTGTCACCCTCTGGCGTGTCCACGACGAAATCATCGCTAAACACATTCGCGTCAGACGAGGCCCCTGCCATTTGCATCGGAGCCGCCAAACGGGCCGCTTCCTCAGCTTCTTCACGGCGCGCTTCGATCACAACATTGTCGCGATCAGCGGCCACGCGGCGGACCTGCTGTGTTGCACCACCTGTCCCGGCGGGGATCAGACGGCCAACAATCACGTTCTCTTTGAGACCGATCAGCTTGTCGCGCTTGCCCTGAACAGATGCTTCTGTCAGCACACGCGTGGTTTCCTGGAACGATGCCGCCGAGATGAACGAACGGGTCTGCAACGACGCTTTGGTGATACCCAACAAGATCGGCTCGCCAGTTGCTGGGCGATCGCCCCGCTTCAGCGCCTTTTCATTGGCTTCATCAAACTCGGCCTTGTCGACGGTTTCGCCTTTCAGCAGAACCGTGTCACCGCTGTCCTGAATCTCCCACTTCTGGAGCATCTGGCGTACGATAACTTCGATATGCTTGTCGTTGATCTTCACACCCTGCAGGCGATACACGTCCTGCACTTCGTCGATCATGTAGTCAGCCAAGGCTTCGACACCCATAACCGCAAGAATATCGTGCGGGGCTGGATTGCCGTCCATGATGTAGTCGCCCTTCTGGACAAAGTCACCTTCCACGACAGGGATGTGCTTGCCTTTGGGCACCATGTATTCGACGCGGATGTCCGCATCGTCAGCGGACTCGATCGCGATCCGACGCTTGTTCTTGTAGTCCTTGCCAAAGCGCACGTAGCCATCGATTTCGGCGATGATTGCGTGATCCTTTGGACGACGGGCTTCGAACAATTCCGCCACCCGTGGCAGACCACCGGTGATGTCCTTGGTCTTGGCGCCTTCACGCGGGATACGCGCAATCACATCACCCGCCTTGACGTCCTGACCGTCTTCAACCGACAGAACCGCGTCAACAGACATGCCATAGGAGACAGGGTTGCCGTCATCCTTAAGGACAACTTCGCCATCAGCGCCGACAACGATGATCTTTGGTGCAAGCTCGTTGCCTTTTGGTGCAGCGCGCCAATCCGAAACGATCCGCTGGGTCATCCCCGTCGCATCATCGGTTTCTTCGCGCACGGCGATACCGTTGACCAGATCGACGTAACGCGCCGTACCTGATTTTTCAGCGATGATCGGCAGGGTATATGGATCCCACTCGAACATCTTATCGCCACGCAGAATATCTGCGCCGTCTTTGACAAAGACCTTGGAACCATAGCCGACCTTGTGGCTGGCCAATTCAGCACCATCGGCATCGGTGATCGACAGGGTCATGTTCCGACCCATGACAACCATCTCGCCGGCAGCATTCTCAAGCAGCGTTTCATTGTCGAACCGGACTTTGCCAGGCTGAGAAGCCTCTTGGAAGGACTGCTGTCCACCCTGCGCAACACCGCCGATGTGGAAAGTCCGCATCGTCAGCTGCGTACCGGGTTCACCGATCGACTGGGCCGCAATGATACCGACAGCTTCGCCAATGTTGACGCGGGTACCGCGTGCGAGGTCACGACCATAGCACATTGCACAAACGCCATCTTCGGCTTCACAGGTCAGCGGGCTGCGGATGCGCATCTTGGCAACGCCAGCCACGTCGATCATATCGGCCTTGCGCTCGTCGATCAGCTCGCCTGCTTCGACGATCACTTCGTCAGTGCCGGGCTTGAGCACGTCATCGGCAGAAACGCGACCAAGGACGCGTTCGGCCAAGGACGATACAACCTCGCCGTCGTTCACAGCCGCTTCGGCTGTGATCGCACGATCCGTACCGCAATCGACCTCGCGGACAATACAGTCTTGGGCAACGTCCACCAGACGACGTGTCAGGTAACCCGAGTTCGCTGTCTTCAACGCCGTATCCGACAGACCCTTACGGGCACCGTGGGTCGAGTTGAAGTACTCAAGAACAGTCAGACCTTCCTTAAAGTTCGAGATGATCGGCGTCTCGATGATCTCACCGTTCGGCTTGGCCATCAGGCCGCGCATACCGCCCAACTGCTTCATCTGCGTGA
>NZ_JANQTS010000023.1 GCF_030731595.1 Yoonia sp. | reverse complement strand
TTCGCCAACCAGATCCACCTCATCCTTCATTGCTATGGGCAGGCCTTCAAGCGGGCGCAGATCGTCGGCACCTTTGGCATAACGCGCCTCGGCGGCGCGGGCGTGGTCCATCGCCTTGTCGTAATGGGTGGCTGTGAAGGCGTTGATCTTCGGCTCGGTTTCGTCAGCGCGCGCGATCAGATTGTCAAGGTATTCCACAGGCGACAATGTCCGCGCCCTAAAACACGAAAGAACATCGGTGGCAGGAAGGTAGCACAGGTCAAGATCTGCTTTTGTCATGGGTTTTGTCCGTGTTGTTAAAGTTGGGGCCGGCGCGCGGTACAATCGTAAAAGGGGGTGGTCTGTTCCAGTGCGGCAGCCACGCGGAAGACGCGCGGATCGTCATAGGATCGCCCGACGATCTGCACGCCCATCGGCAGGCCGCTGGCGGCAATGCCGGTTGGCACCGCCAATGCAGGCAGCCGATTGAGCATGTTGAACTGCGGCAGCAGGCTGAATTCATAGTCGCTGTCGACTACTCTTCCATGCACCGTCATCGTATCCCACAGGGCCTGATCGGCGCGCAGCTCATGCGTGATCATGACGGGGCAGATCATCGCATGGGCATCCTCCAGCACCGGCCCGATAGAGCCGTACATCTTCGCGGCCATCTCCATCGCGTGGAAAACCTTTTCCGGTGTGGCGGTTTTGGACCGTTCCGCCAGAAATTTGGTATAGTCGCAGACCAGATCGGGATGGGCCTCGCATTCATGACGCAGGTAGAAGCCGAACAGGAAATCCAGATGATCACGCGCGGCATACGTCGTCTCGCGCGTCCAGCCCAGGTCGACCTCTTGGAGGATCGCGCCCTGATCAGCCAGCCGGTCAAGCGCCGCCATGGTGTGGTGGCGCACGTCGTCTGCCAGCACCTCGTTGCCGACATCCATCGTATAGGCGATCTTGAGGCCCTTCACGCCGTCGTGCTGCATCGGAATGACCATCTTGTCGCGCAAGCTGGCGATGTCAGAGGGGTGAAAGCCCGACATGATATTTTGCATCAAGGCGCAGTCGGCCACGGTGCGGGCCAGTGGCCCCACGGTGTTATAGGTGTCAAGGTTGAAGGGCGGGCTGTCGGGGATGCGGCCATAGGGCGGCTTGTAGCCAACCACCCCGCAAGCCGCTGCGGGACCGCGGATTGACCCGCCGATATCCGACCCGGTGGCAAGGCTGGACGTGCCCGCCGCCAGCGAAGCGGCAGAGCCGCCGGAAGAGGCCGAACAAGTGTAATCCTTGTGCCAGGGGTTGGTTGTGGTGCCGTGCAAACGGCTGTCGGTGACCCATGCACAGCAAAATTCGGGCGTGGTGGTGCGGGCATGAAAGATGGCGCCCGCAGCACGCAGGCGGGCGGCCACCGGATGATCGGCGGTGGCGATATTATCCTTGTAGATCAGCGATCCGATGGTGTTGTGCTGGCCTTCCACATCCATCTCATCCTTGATACCAACGGTCAGCCCTTCAAGCGGGCGCGCCTCATCCGGACGGGTCATATAGGTTTGTTCGGCTATGCGCGCCTGATCGCGGGCCTGATCGAAAAACGTTTCAGTAAAGGCGTTTACCTGCGGCTCAATCGCCTCGGCGCGCGCGATCTGCGCGTCCAGAACCTCAAGCGGTGAGATATCATGGGCACGAAACATCTCGATCTGCCGGGTGGCCGGCAGGTAACATAGCTCCAGATTTGACATTTGGGGTCACTCCATTTCGGAAAATTCGGGCAATTTATGTTCAGAGGCCGCGATCAGCGCGCGGGTGTAGTCATGGGTGGGGGCGTCGAAAATCTGGGCGCATTGCCCGCTTTCGACAATCTCACCTTTCAGCAGGACAACCACGCGGTCTGCCGCGTGGCGCACAACGCTCATATTGTGCGTGATGATCAGGATCGACACGCCGGTGCGGTCCTGAATTTCGTTGAGAAGGTTCAGCACCTCGCCCTGCACCGAGACATCAAGCCCGGCCGTCGGTTCGTCGGCAATGATCAATGCGGGATTGAGGGCTAGGGCGCGGGCAACACCCACGCGGCGCGCTTGCCCGCCCGACAACTGATGCGGATAGCGGGTGGCAAAACCAGCCGGCAGGCCGACATTTCTGAGCAAATCCGCTACGGTCGTCGCGCGGTCCACATCTGCGCGGCCCTGCACGACCAGTGGCTCGTAAATCTGTTCACCGATTGTCATGCGCGGGCTGAGCGATCCGACCGGATCCTGAAACATCATCGAGGTGAAGGCGCGCACCACCTGCAAGACCTCGGCCTGCGCCCGGTCAACAACCTGCCCGGCAACTTTGATCAGCCCTGCGGTCGGGCTGACCAGCCCTAGCACCGACCGGGCAATGGTGGTTTTGCCCGACCCACTTTCACCGACCAGCGCCAGTGTTTCGCCCTTGCGGAGGTCAAGGCTAACATCGCGCACGGCGCGGATTTCCTGCGCTTGCCCACCCAGCCAGCGCGGCAGAGCGCTGTCTTTTGTAAAACTGACCGAGAGGTTTGCGATTTCAAGCACCGCGGGCTGGTCGGTTTTGATCCGATCAGCGGGTCCTGCAACAATCTTGATCGGGGTTTCCAGATCATCCGCCATGGTCGGCAGGCGCCGCGTTGTTTGTGCGATGCGCGCGGGATCACAGCGCAGCAGCATTCGCGTGTAATCATGTGTCGGCCGCGAAAAGACCTCGCTGACCGGTCCTGCCTCGACGATGTCGCCGCGATGCATCACCAGCACGTCATCACATAGGCTGGAAACAACACCAAGGTGGTGGGTCACAAAGATCACCGCACTGCCCGTCTCATGTTGCAGACGGCGCAGCAGGTCCAGAATTTCAACCTCCAGCGTGGCATCAAGTGCCGTTGTCGGCTCATCCGCAATCACCAGATCGGGTTCCAGCATCAACGCCATGGCAATGGACACGCGCTGACGCTGACCACCTGACAATTGATAGGGGTACATTTTCATGCGCGCAGCCGGGTCCGGCAGGCTCACCCAGTCCAGCGCATCCACCGCACGTGCCCATTTTTCCTTGCGGCTCCAGGGTTCGCGGTACAGGACATCCATCATCTGCTGGCCGATGGTCAGCGCCGGTGTCAGCGCGCTCATCGGGTCCTGACTGATGTAAGAAATCCGGGTGCCACGCAGGGCCTGAAGCTGATCGGGCGGCAGGCGCAGCAGGTCTTTCCCTTCAAACCAGACCGCGCCACTACTGATCGTCGCCATTTCCGGCAACAGCCGGGTCAGCGCCCAGATCAACGTTGATTTCCCCGATCCACTTTCGCCGACGATTCCCAGAACGCGGTTGCGTTCGAGCTTGAAACTGGCCCAGTTCACAGCTGAAAGCGAACCGTATTGAACGGCCAACCCATCCACCTCAAGAAGGATATCAGACATCGTCTTCAGACCCCCTTGCGCAGTTTGGGATCGAAGGTGTCGCGCAGCGCTTCGCCCAGAAAGGTAAAGCCAAGCGTGGCGGTGATCAGCGGCACAGAGCCTGCAATCACTAGCCAATAGGTTTGGCGGATGAACTTGTAGCCGTCATCCAGGATCAGTCCCCAGCTTGAATCCGGCGGCTTCACGCCCACTCCCAAAAAGCTAAGCCCTGCTTCAGCAGCGATATAGACTGGGATATCCATCGAAGCGAGGATCAGGATCGGGCCGATGATGTTGGGCAGAATGTGTCGCGCAACGATGCGCACGCGGCTCATTCCCATCGCCCTCAGCGCCTCAACATAGTCAGCCTTTGAGGCGGAAATAACAGACGTGCGCACGATGCGACCGTAGTAGGGAATGGAGGTAACGACCAGAATGCCGATGACAGTTTTCAGGCCAGCCCCGAAAATCGGCCCCACAGCAAGAGCAAGGATGATCACCGGATAGGCGCGCACAGTGTCGAAGGCCAGAACGATGAGGTTATCAAGCCACTTCGGCCCAAAACCAGCGACCATCCCCAAAATCACCCCGATACCAACAGAAAGAGCTGTCGAAATCAAAGCCACGCTCAGCGCGATCCGCCCACCATAAAGCGCGCGGCTTAGCACGTCGCGGCCCAGCTGGTCGGTGCCCAGCCAATGCTCCCAAGACGGCGGTTGCAGTTTGATCGGAACATTGATCTGCGCGGGGTCAAAGGGCGACAGAACGCTGGCAAAGACGGCTGACAAGATCAACAGCGTGACCAGAACCACGCCAATGGCCCCCATCGGATCCGACATCAGGCGCAAGAACCCATCACCGATGGCAGAACGGCGGGTGGCGGTGTTTGTGTTGGAAACGCTCATTCGCTGTCCTCGATGAAGCGTGGGTCAATCAGGGCGTTGAGGATGTCTGACAGCGTCGTGGCGACGATCAGGATAAAGGAGGCCGCCAGCACAGCGCCCAGTGACACAGGATAGTTGCGCAGGATCACCGCCTCATACATCAACTTGCCGATACCGGGGCGGGCGAAAACGATTTCGACGAAGACCGCGCTGCCCATCATCACGCCGACCCCGATGCCAATCACCGTAACGGTCGGTGCGACAGCGATGCGCAGCGCGTAGCGGAATACAATGCGGCGTGCGGGCAACCCAAAGGCGCGCGCGTTGCGCACGTAATTGGTGGACAAGACCTCAATCATGGAGGCCCGAACCAGTCTGGCGATATAGCCGATCCAGCCTGCACCCACTGCGATTGCGGGCAGGATCAAATGATGTAGGCGACTTAAGAGTCCCTCACCGTCACCGGCCCCGATTGCAGGCACCCAACCCAATCCGGCGGCGAAGATCAACATGCCAAAGATGGCAATAATTACGGCAGGCATGGCGATCACACTGACCGACAGAATCCCCACCACCCGATCAAAAAGAGAGTTGCGCCGCACGGCGGCGATACAGCCTAACGGGATTCCAATTGCAGCCGAGATCAGCAATGACGCTCCGAGCAGTTCAAGGGTTCTTGGAACATGGATTTTCAATGTATTCAGCACTGGTTGTCTGCTTCTGAGGTCGATCCCAAGGTCGCCCTGTAAAACGCTGATAAGATAGTTGAACACTTGAACCGGCATTGGCCGGTCCAACCCCAGCTTCTCGGTGATCGCCGCCCTAAGCGCGGGCGTGGCCCGTGGCCCCAACATCGCACTTGCCGGATCACCCGGTGCTGCAAGGATCAGAACATACAGACTTGAGATCGCCAGAATAAGAACGAGAAAGCCCAAACCAATGCGCTTGAGAGCGTATGCAAACATCAAGAAACCCTTTCAGAACGATCGCTTAGGCAAAAACAACAGCCGGGCAGAGCGGGAGAAACCTCGCCCGGCTGTCACTTCACTCTCAGTCTGCGAACCGGAACGCGTGAAACACCGGGCGACCATCCGGCAGTATTCCGGGAATCAGGGTGTCGCGATACAACAGGCCCGTCATTTCGTTAGAGACAAATGCAAAACTGCCGGAGTCTTCCATGATGGCCTGCATTGTCTTGTAGATTTCGCCGCGCGCGGCTTCATCTGAGGTGTCGCGTGCTTGTACGAGCAAGGCCTCAAACTCTGCGTCGGCGAAGCCTTCCCAGTTCCAGTACCCGATCTGCTCTTCTGTGAAATACTGCATGATGTAGTACCCATCAGGGTTGCCGGTCCATGACTTCAGGTGCAGTTGCAAATCAGCGGCGCGCGCTTCGTCAAGACTCCAGAATGTGCCTTCATCCTGCCCGTTCAGCTCTAGCGTGATGCCTGCTTCGGCAAGGTTGGCCTGCATGATCTGCGCCGCAGTATCACGCTGCGTGGTGTTGACGTAATCCAAACGAACAACCAGGCCTTCGGCGCCGGCCTCTGCCAGCAACGCACGGGCCTTGTCCAGATCCCGCACCATTGGCGCATCGTCACGGTAGCCTACCAGCCCCGGTGCAACAAAACCCGTTGCCTGCTGGTCGTGGCCATTGGTCGTGGCCTGTAGGATCGTTGGGATATCCAAGGCGAGTTGAATGGCTTGGCGCACGCGGATGTCTGCCAATTGCTCATTGCTCGGGCTGATACCCAAAAACAACGGATCCAGTGTTTGGACCAATTCCACGACACCCCCGGCAGGTGGACTTGCGACAAGGTTGTCGTAATTCAAGGGCGATGTCCGGGTGTAGTCAATTTCCCCCGCAGCAAAGGCGAGCTCTGACGCGTTTTCATCTGCTATCGGCAACAGCTCGATCGTGTCGAAATCGCCTGTTTCGCCGGTCCAGTCCGGGTTGCGTTCCAGCACCATTCGGTAACCGGGCGAGAATTCGGTCATCATGTAAGGGCCAGCCGTCGCAACAGGCGTTGCTTCAAACCATCCGCCTGCCTCTTCGGCCGCGGCTTTGGAGATGATAGCACCACTGGTGTAAACCATGGTCGAGGTCCAAAAGGTAGTGGATGGCGCGCTCAGGTGGATGATGCCAGTATACCTGCCGGTCACTTCAACATCCACCAACAGCGCATATTCACTTGCCACGCCAGACTCCAGATCTGGGTCCAAATGGCGTTCGTAGGAATATTCGACGTCCTCCGCTGTCAACTCACCATACCCGCCGGTCCACATGATGCCCGGGTTCAGCTCGAACACGATGTGCTGGGGGTCGGACAGATCAACAGAACTGGCAGCGTCTAGTTCAACCACCCATTCGTCACCGGCCACATATTTCGCAAGGCGCGGATACAGGTTGTCGATCAGGAACTGATCAACCGTTGATCCCCAATAGGCCGGATCCAGATACCCGGGGTCAGACGGCACAGCGATGCGCAGCGTCTCTGCGTTTACCGCTGAAACAGTTGCCG
>NZ_JANQTS010000022.1 GCF_030731595.1 Yoonia sp. | reverse complement strand
GGCCCGATCAGGCGGGATTTGGACCCTTCCAGCGCGCGCTTGACGCGCATCATGTCCAACACGGGGATGCCTTCCGTGATGCAGATGATCAGTTCCATCTCGGCGTCGATGGCTTCGAGGATGCTGTCTGCCGCGAAGGGTGGAGGGACATAGATGACCGAGGCGTTGGCTTCGGTCACATGCTTGGCCTCGTGGACCGAGTTGAAGATCGGCAGGTCCAGATGGGTCTGCCCACCCTTGCCGGGTGTCACGCCGCCGACCATCTTGGTGCCGTAGGCGATGGCCTGTTCAGAGTGGAACGTACCTTGGGAGCCGGTAAGTCCTTGGCAGATGACACGTGTGTTTTCGTTTACGAGAATGGCCATTGGGGCCTCCGGTTACTTGGTGAATTCTGATGACCTGATGATCATCGGTGTTGGGGTGATGTGAGCAGGAGTTGTCATGGATCAGCGCCTTGCGACCAGACCGAGGAGTGATTGTGTTGTGCCAAATACCACTTGGTTAGGGCTGGTACCGACGTAGACGCTGCCGGAATACTTGCGCCAGAATTGGCCGATATTGTCTGATGAACCGCGCCCTGCCGACACAGGTTCGTCATTGGCGCGTGCATATGCGTCAGCCTGCGTTTCGAGTTCTGACTGGAGCAGGGAAGCTTGGGCGCTTTTGTCCGCGTCAGTCAATGTATCGCCGGTGGCGTTGACGACGGCACACAAGCGGGTGACGTCCGAGTCGACAGCGAATGTCGTGCGGTCAGCGAGTAAGACCTGAAACGGGGATTGGGATGATCCCCACGCCTCCACATTGCTGAACATCAGCGACTGCCCTTCGTGTCTGTACGGGACGAAACCCCTGTCCGCGAGCGTCAGGCGGGCTTTGTCCATGTTGGTCGTTTTCATCAACAGCAAACACACGTCAGCGAACACTTCACCCTGCGCCGTCACGCTTTGCGCATTGCGCGCAACAAAGCCGGGATCGGTCGAAACGTCCGGTTCAGACGTCACGCAGGCCGCAAGAGATGCGACTGCGCAGAGGGTTGGCGCCACTTTCATTCGTTTCTAGGACCCTGAAAAATAGCTTGGGTGTTTTCGTTTGCGATGATGGTCAACTCAAGTCTCCTTTTTCAATTTTCCGTCGGACCAGATTGCCCAGATCATAGCTGCACCGAGGATGAGAACCGACAGCAGTGCTGCAAACCAAAAGCTGAAGACAATTGCGAATTGCCAGCTTTCGCAGCCGCGGTATCTCTCTCTGATTGCGTCATAGGTTACGTCGCCGGATACGCATGGAAGATAAAGAAGAAGACTGGCGACGATGAACCCCAAGATCCCAAGCAGACCCGCGATTTGCGCCTGCTTGGTGCGACCGCGTTTGCGAAGGAGCATCATAATGCCCAATACAAGTGCCGTCAGCGGCAAGGCAATTGGCAGCCAGTACGACACTTCCACGCATCAGCCCTTCACCGCCTTCACGATCTTCTGCGCGCCGTCTTTCAGGTCGTCAGCTGCGATCACGTCAAGGCCGGAGTTACGGATGATCTCTTTGCCCTTTTCGACGTTCGTGCCTTCCAGACGCACGACCAGTGGCACTTTCAGTCCGACCTCTTTCACTGCTGCGATCACGCCTTCGGCGATGACGTCGCAGCGCATGATGCCGCCGAAGATGTTCACAAGGATGCCTTTGACCTGTGGGTCAGAGGTGATGATCTTGAAAGCTTCGGTCACTTTCTCTTTCGTCGCACCGCCGCCCACGTCAAGGAAGTTGGCAGGTTCAGCACCGTAGAGTTTGATGATATCCATCGTCGCCATCGCAAGGCCTGCGCCGTTGACCATACAGCCGATTTCACCGTCAAGCGCGATGTAGTTAAGGTCGAATTTCGAAGCAGCGAGTTCCTTGGGGTCCTCTTCCGTCTCATCGCGCAGTGCGGCGATGTCGGAATGGCGATAGATCGCATTGCCGTCGAAGGACACCTTGGCATCGAGCACCTTCAGGTCGCCCTTGTCGGTCACGATCAGCGGGTTGATTTCCAGCATCTCCATGTCTTTTTCGACGAAGGCTTTGTAAAGCTGGCCCATCAGGGTGACGCATTGCTTGACCTGATTGCCGGACAGTCCCAGCGCGAAAGCGACACGACGCCCGTGGAAGGCTTGGTAGCCTGTGGCCGGATCGACCGAGAAGGACAGGATCTTTTCGGGGGTCGCGGCAGCGACTTCTTCGATATCCATCCCGCCTTCGGTCGAGCAGACAAAACTGATGCGGCTGGTCTGGCGATCAACCAGCAGGGCGAGGTACATTTCTGTCTCGATGCCGGATCCGTCTTCGATGTAGATGCGGTTGACGACTTTGCCGACAGGCCCTGTCTGGTGCGTCACCAAGGTGCGGCCCAGCATTTTCTTGGCTTCCTGAGCGGCTTCTTCGACCGAACGGGCAAGGCGCACACCGCCTGCGTCACCGGCGTCAGCTTCTTTGAATTTGCCTTTGCCGCGGCCGCCTGCGTGGATCTGCGCCTTGACGACCCAAAGTGGTCCGTCAAGTTCGCCTGCTGCCGTTTTGGCATCTTCGGCGCGGGTCACAGGGCGACCGTCGGAAACGGGCGCACCGTAGCTGCGCAGCAGGGCTTTGGCCTGATATTCGTGAATGTTCATAAGACAATTCCAATTTTGGCTTCTGTTGGTCCGCCTTAGAGCATAAAGAAATAAGTGTTTCTAACTGAAAAACACCGAAGCGGCGAATAATCGAACATTTGTGATCACAGTCTGAAAAAGTGTGATCACAAAATGCGGCATCGACGTCGATGTCGCGATTTTTATTCAGTTTTCAAAGATTCGCGCCGGTGATAGCAGAGTGGCCATGGCAGAGCGCAATCCAACTTGGGCCGTCGTGGCGACGGTTGATGAGCCCGCAGCGCTGGTGCAGGCGTTTGTTGCCTGGCACCTTCATCTGGGTGCTGCCGAGGTCTGGTTGTACTTTGATCGCCCCGATGATCCCGCCGCTGATCTGTTTGGTCATCTGCCGCAAGTACATGTGATCCGGTGTGACGCGCCACATTGGCTGCGTCTCGGCAAGAGCCGTCCGCGCCGCCATGAAGTGCGCCAAGTCGGCAATGCCCGCGATGCCTATGCCCGATGCACGGTTGATTGGTTGCTGCATTGTGACGCGGATGAGTTTGTTTGGTCAAATGTACCAATGGCAGAGGTTTTGTCTGGCTGTGCAGCCGCCACGGACAGCCTGATCTTGCCCGTGGCTGAACGCATGCACCTGCCCGGCTCAGCGGATCACAGCGTGTTGGAAGGCGTGTTTCGCCGCCCTTATCCGGAAGCCCACAACAAGGGCCTGCGCATTTTTGGCCCTGATTATGATTTGACCTATCGGGGCCTGACCGGACATGCGCAAGGCAAAGCCTTTGCGCGGACAGGGCGGCCGCTTCATCTTTCGATCCATCGTCCGCGCCCTGCTCGTGCTGGTCAGGTACTGCAGTTCGCGCGCGCCTCTAGCGAGGTGTCTGAGCTGTTGCATTTCGAGGGGCTCACTCCGGCATACTGGAGCTACAAACTGGCGCGTATGGCGCATGCTTTGGCCAAACACGACGGAATGCCACCTTCGGCCCATCGGCGTCGGCAGGCGGATGTTCTGCTTGCCGAACCGCAAAGTGCGGCAGACCTTTATGCGAGGTTGAAGGTCGCGGACGAGAGGATGCAGGCCCTGCTTCAACGTCGCGATCTGTGGTCCGCACCCGCGTTTGATCCGACAGGCGCGCTGAGCTCTGCCTTTCCTGATGCGGCGATTGATCTTAGCCCTTCGGCGATTGATCGCTGGCTGCATCAGGAAAAAGGGTCAATTCTGGCCTTTCTGCGTGCCCCCTAGTTGAGGGTGAAGGCAAAGAGAGCGAAATTGCCGCCCGTCAAGCGCCCGAATTCGTCCATGGCCTCTGTCGTGACCAATGGTCCTGCTTCCATGTAGGGCGCGAGATCCGAACCTGCGATGACGCCGACAACATCGAGGGAAGAGGGGTTTTCCAGCCAAGCGTTCAGGTTGATGCCCACAGTCTGACCCGTCCGCCAATGCGGGATCAAGAGTTCGCCTTCCAGCACCTGAGAGGCATCCATCAAAACGGCCTGCCATGCGCTGTCGATATTCTGGGGAAACAGCATCCCAAGCGCACTTTGTTGTGTCGCGTTCGGGATGAATTCCCGCTTGTTGTCAGTCTCGGCGCGGACCCGATCCCAAAACACCAGATTGTGGGCGATCACGGCCCGGAAATCAGCAAGGGCCGCCCGTGTGTGTGTCGGGTCGGGTTCCTGTTCCAGCACACCCAGCACGATCGTAATAATATCGGCAATGGTTTCATCGTTATCCGAGAAGAACATCATCGGCGCTGGCCCGTCGCGCAAGGCCGCGATTGTTTCGGCGTTGGTCTGTACCTTCGCGATCACATCGGTCGGGTCGAAGGCCATCACCATCTCGGCAGTGCCGGAAAAGACGTGGGTGTAGGCTTGAAGCCACGCGACATCAGATGTGTCGAAGGTGATTGTGGGTGCGCCACCTGCCGCTTCGAGCGTGGCGAGCGTTTCGGCTGCTTCCCATCTGTTGACGAAAAGGGGGACCATGATGGGCAGGAGGGCCTCGGCATCGTCGCGCACACCGTTGGCATTGATGTCAAACCAGATCTGATTGAGGTCCAGAGTGACTGAGACCATGTCGTCGCCGGTGATTGGTGCCATCGCCTCTTGGGCGCGGTCCATATTTGTGCCGATCTGTGCAAAGAGATCATAGATGACGTTTGGCGTGAACGGGGCGGGGTTTGGGTTGAAGTTCAATTCGGTGCTGAGCCCCGGAATACCGAGGTTGAGGTCATAGATGCCAACGCGGTAGCGTTCTTGAAATGCGGTCTCGATCCCTTGCAGGAAAAGAGCGCCACCCAGAACGAACCGGTCCGAAGGTGATGGGTCTGCAATCGCTGACAGCGCAGCGACAGTGCCGGAAATGCCCAGTTCGCCGAATTGCGCGCTGTAGTCTTGTGCTGCCGCTGTCTGCGCAGACAGCATGACGCCAGAAGCGATGATGAATGGGGGGATACGAAAAGACATGGGGCTCACTCCAATTGAATAATGTTCATGAACATAGTTCATCCATATACTTTTGAAAAGGGGGTTTCGGAAAAATTTGGTTCGAAGCAAAAACGGGCGCCCTTTGCAGGACGCCCGTGTGGAAAGTTATTGCGGCACGGTCTTAGGCAAGACTGTTATCAATTGCCTTGCACGCCTCGACCAGCCCTTTGACCGCATCAACGGATTTGTCGAACATCGCCTGTTCGTCTTTGTTCATCTTGATCTCGACCACGCGCTCGATCCCGCCTGCGCCGATAATTGTAGGCACGCCGACGTAGAAGCCGTTAAGGCCATAGGCGCCATCAACATGGGCTGCACAAGGCAGCAGACGCTTTTGGTCTTTCAGGTAGGCTTCGGCCATTTCGATGGCGGATGTGGCTGGCGCATAGAATGCTGAACCTGTTTTCAGCAGGCCAACGATTTCGGCACCGCCGTCGCGGGTGCGTTGTACGATGGCATCGAGCTTATCTTTTGTGGTCCAGCCCATCTCGACCAGATCGGGGAGCGGGATGCCTGCGACGGTGGAATACCGAGTCAACGGTACCATCGTGTCGCCGTGGCCGCCCAGAACAAAGGCTGTGACATCGCGCATCGAGACTTCGAATTCTTCCGCCAGGAAGTGGCGGAAGCGCGCGCTGTCAAGCACACCGGCCATGCCGCAAACTTTTTCGGTTGGCAGGCCAGAGAATTCGCGCAGCGCCCAAACCATCGCATCAAGCGGATTCGTGATGCAGATGACGAATGCATTCGGCGCATGGGCGGCGATCCCTTCGCCCACGGATTTCATGACCTTGAGGTTGATGCCCAAGAGGTCGTCGCGGCTCATGCCCGGCTTGCGTGCAACACCGGCTGTTACGATGCAGACATCAGCACCTGCGATATCGGCGTAGTCGTTGGTGCCCTTGAAGCTACCGTCGAATTTCGCGGCGGGGCCGGATTCGGCGATATCAAGCGCCTTGCCTTGTGGGATGCCTTCGGCAATGTCGAAAAGCACAACATCGCCGAGTTCTTTGACAGCTGCGAGGTGTGCCAGCGTGCCGCCGATTTGTCCGGCGCCGATAAGGGCGATCTTGGGTCTAGCCATGGAAACAGGTCCTTTGGTGGTGTGGATTTGGCGCATTGGGTAAGGCTTTGCAGCGGCGCGCGCAAGAGTGCTGCGATGCGGCATCACACGAGGATATATAGCCAAGCGTCCTGCAACCCGCTAACGAAGGGGGAAAGCAGCACAAAACGGATCCCCCAAGTGATTGAGTTTGGATGGCAATTCTTTGCGGTCGGTATTCCCGCGATCATCTTTGGCGGGATATCCAAAGGCGGATTCGGGTCGGGTGCGGCCTTTGTCGCTGGTGCGATTCTGGCGCTGGTGGTGCCGCCGGGGGCTGCTTTGGGGATTATTCTTCCGCTTTTCATGCTAGTCGATGCGGCGACGCTCAAGCCTTACTGGGGCAAATGGCACTGGCCTTCCGCCAAGGGTTTGATGATCGGCGCGATCCCTGGATGCATACTTGCCGCGTGGCTTTATACGATTGTTGATGCCGATTTTTTCCGCTTGCTGATCGGGATCATTTGTCTGGCCTTTGTGGCGTTTCAGGGCAGCCGCGCGCTGGGCTGGCTGAAGATCAAACAGATGCCATTCTCTGCGCCATTCGCTTGGATTGCGGGCATGGTGAGCGGGTTTACCAGTTTTGTCAGCCATGCGGGCGGCCCGCCTTCGGCTGTTTTCCTGCTCTCGCAGGGCCTCAGCAAGACAGCGTTCCAAGCAACGACGGTTGTCGTGTTTTGGGCTGTGAACTGGATGAAAGCGGTGCCCTACGCCTTCTTGGGCATTTTCAGCTGGGACACCTTGATGGGAAGCCTGTTGCTTGCACCTTTTGCGTTGATTGGTGCTTGGATCGGGGTGAAGGCCCACCATTGGGTTCCCGAGCGCCTGTTCTTTGGGTTGACTTACGTGTTGCTGGTTCTGACCGGGATCAGGCTGATCTGGGTTGCGCTGGTTTAAGCTGGGCCGCCGGATCGACGGCCCATCTTTTCAACTTTGGCTGTCGAAATTCGCAAGCGGCTCGTTGACATACTGATAGGCTTGGCCTGCCGCAACAAGGCAGGTGGGACCGCCCGGTCGGGTGACGGTGATCGTCCAAGAGCCGGTATCCATTGAGGCAAAGACCTCGACTACGGCGTTGTCGCTGCCCAGACCAATGGATTGGCGGCTTTCACCATAGCGTTCGGCCAGCCGTTCAACCACCTGCGCATGGTCTGCACAATTGCCGGTTTGCGCCTGTGTCTGGGTTGCCGCGATCATCATCGCGCCGAACCCGAAACACATCAGAAAGAAAGTGCGTCTCATTTCGTTCCCCTTTTCGACAGAGCGACCGCAACGGGATGTCGACGCTGGCCCTGCAAGTGGATCAAATTGTCAGACGAACTTGCGCCAAAATGGTTAACGGACCGTAACGCACCCTTTGCGCTGCATTGCGGCAAATGAGGGTTGAATGATTCGGAAAACTCTGGCGTTGTGCGCGCAATAATATTGCGAGGAAGATTCGATGCATGAGCGCCCTTACCGATCCGCCCTCTACATCCCGGGATCAAAGGATCGGGCCTTGGATAAGGCCCGCGGTTTGCCGGTTGATGTTATTCTGTTTGATCTTGAGGATGCGGTAACACCTGATGCCAAAGTCGCCGCGCGCGATACGCTTTATGCCGCCTTGGCTGATGGTGGCTATGGCAGCCGTTTGCGGATTGTGCGGATCAACGGGCTGGATACCGAATGGGGTGCGGCAGATGCCGCTGCAGTAAGTGCGATGGACTGCGACGCGATTTTGCTGCCGAAAGTGAATAGCACCGCCAACGTAGATGCCTTGGCCGCTTTGGTGCCTGACTTGCCGATCTGGGCGATGATGGAAACGCCACAGGGGATATTGAATGCGGCCAGTATTGCGGCCCATCCGCGGATCGCGGGGTTTGTGCTAGGGACAAATGATCTGGCCAAGGATCTAAATGCGCGTGGACGCGCGGCATTGCAGATGTCGTTGCAGATGTGTCTTTTGGCGGCAAAGGCTGCGGGCATTGTTGCGCTTGACGGCGTCTATAATGCTTTCAAGGATGAAGACGGTCTGCGTGCCGAATGTGCCGAGGGCCGTGATCTGGGTTTTGATGGCAAGACGCTGATTCACCCCGCCCAAGTGGCGATCGCGAATGCGGCCTTTGGTCCATCCGAGGATGAGATTGATCTTGCCCGTCGCCAGATCGCGGCGTTCGAGGCGGCAGAGGCAGAAGGCCAAGGCGTTGCCGTGGTCGATGGCCGCATCGTTGAGAACTTGCATATCGTCACCGCACGCGCGACTTTGGCCAAAGCAGAGGCAATTGCCGCATTGGAGAACACATGACTTTCTTAATTCTTGGCTTGGTCCTTTGGTCTGGATTGCATTTCTGGAAGAGACTCGCGCCTGCAAGCCGCGCGGCCATGGGTGACCGAGGTAAGGGTATCGTCGCAGTTGGCGTGATCGCATCCGTCGTATTGATGGTTATCGGGTACCGCATGGCTGATACGACGGTCTACTGGGGGCGATCCGCCGCGATGACCGGGATCAACAATCTGTTGATGTTGTTGGCTTTCTATCTTTATGCAGCGAGCGGTTCCAAAACGCGCATCACCCAATTCGTTCGACATCCGCAACTCACGGCCGTGATCGTCTGGTCCGTCGCGCATTTGCTGGTGAACGGGGATACAGCATCATTCGTCCTGTTCGGCGGTCTTCTGGTCTGGGCATCGTCCACGATTTCATTGATCAATCGCGCCGAGCCTGACTGGACCCCAGCGCATGCTGTGCCAATCAAGAAAGAGATCACCGCCATCGTCGCCACTGTAGTGGTGTTCGGGGTGGTCGCGGGCATACACGCCTGGCTTGGATACAATCCGTTTGGATAGACCCATGAAAATCTACAGACTGCTGACCGAAGACGACACGTCCGCGTTTTGCCACAAGGTGTCCGAGGCTTTATCCAAAGGCTGGGAGCTTTATGGCAATCCGACCTACGCCTATGACCACGCCAACGGGGTCATGCGTTGCGGGCAAGCGGTGACCAAAGAGATCGACACGCCCTACTCGCCCGACATGAAGCTGGGCCAGCAATGAGCAAGACGAATGCGGGGCGTTTTTTTGAGGACTATGCCGTTGGCGATGTGATCGCCCATGCGGTGCCGCGCACGATTTCGGGAGGCGAACGGGCGCTTTATCACGCGCTCTATCCCGCGCGCGGCGCTTTGTATTCGTCGGATGAATTTGCGCGCGCCTGCGGGCTGCCCGCATCGCCGATAGATGATATGGCCACGTTTCATATGGTCTTTGGCAAAACGGTTCCGGATGTGTCCCTGAATGCTGTCGCAAATCTTGGTTATGCCGAAGGGCGCTGGCTGCGGCCGGTCTACCCCGGTGACACGCTCACGGCGCTGTCAGAGGTGATCGGGGTCAAGCAGAACTCTAACGGCAAGTCCGGAGTTGTCTGGGTCCGCACCACAGGCCGCAATCAGCGGGGCGCGGAAGTGCTGACCTATGTGCGCTGGGTGATGGTGCGCAAACGGGGCGAGGGGGCGGCGCCGGATACGGTGGTGCCCGCACTTGCCGATGCGGTGGCAGCAGCGGATCTTGTTGTCCCTGACGGGCTTTCGTTTGGAAGCTACGATTTTACCTTGGCAGGAGAGCCGCATCGTTTGGGCGACTATGCGGTGGGCGAAGTGATTGACCACGTTGATGGTGTCACGATCGAAGAGGCCGAGCATATGCTGGCGACGCGCCTTTGGCAGAACACGGCCAAAGTCCATTTTGACGCGACCAACCGCGCTGATGGCAAGCGGTTAATCTATGGCGGGCATGTGATGTCACTGGCGCGGGCTTTATCGTTCAACGGATTGGCCAATGCGCAGATGATTGTGGCGCTCAATGGCGGTGCGCATGCGAACCCTTGTTTTGCAGGCGATACGGTGCGGGCCTGGTCAGAAGTCTTGGATGTCGCCGAAACTAGTTCCCCCGGCGTAGGCGCAATCAGGCTCCGGCTGGTGGCGACCAAAGGGGCGGCAGGTGTTCTGCGCGGGGATGACGGGAAATATCATCCTGATGTGCTGCTTGATCTGGATTACTGGGCCTTGATGCCGGTTTGACATCGGTACCGGTGGCGCAGAGACCACCGAAGCGGATGATTTGGCGCAGGCGTGGCGATAGCCATGTTCTGTGATCACACGCGGAAAAATTGTGATCACAAATGAAAAAATCTTGCCTTAGGTGACAAAATCACGCGGAAAAATGGGGGTCTGTCGCGTGACTCTGCCGTGAGAATGGTGCAAAGGTCAGGGCAAGGCGCTGTCTTGCCGGACAGCGCAAGCCAACGAAGGGAACTGATATGGCTGACGTGAACCGGGGCAATCGCCCGCTTTCGCCGCATCTGACGATCTACCGTCCGCAGTGGACCTCGATGTCTTCAATTCTGGTGCGGATCACGGGCAATGCACTGATCGTCGCGGCTTTGATGATTGTCTGGTGGTTTGTCGCAGCGGCGGCCGGACCCGAGGCCTTTGCCACCGCCAACGGCTTTGTCACAAGCTGGTTTGGCGATCTTGTTATGACGCTTTCGGTGCTGGGACTATGGTACCACCTGCTGGGCGGGTTGCGCCATCTTGTCTGGGATAGCGGCCGGATGCTGGATGTCGACAAATCCGAACTGGCGGCGCAGATGATGATGGTTCTGGCGGTCCTGCTGACCATCTTCACCATAGTTGTTTTGTGAGAGGGCGCAGAGATGGCTTTTTTGACTGACCGCAAACGCGCAACCGGTATGGGATCTGCAAAGACCGGGACCGAGCATCACTGGAAGATGATGGTGACCTCAGTGGCGCTGCTTATCCTGACGCCGCTCTTTATCTTTACGTTTGGGGTGATCCTGGGGTCCTCCTATGACGAAGTGGTTGCCTATTACCAACGCCCGTTCCCGGCTGTTGTGGCGATACTGACCATGCTGGTCGGTTTCTTTCACTACCGGCTCGGTGTCCAAACACTCATTGAAGATTATGTCCATGGTTTCGCCCGCAAAGCGGCAATCATCGGCATGATCTGTCTGTCTTACGGTGCTGCGGCATTTGCGATTTTCGCAATCGTCCGCATCGCCCTTTAATTCCCCGGAGCATCTGAAACATGGCTGCATATGAATATGAAACCCATACCTATGACGCGATTGTCGTAGGTGCAGGTGGTGCCGGGCTGCGGGCAACGCTTGGTTTGGCAGAGCAGGGTCTGCGCACGGCCTGCATCACCAAGGTGTTTCCGACCCGTTCCCACACTGTCGCGGCCCAAGGCGGCATTGCCGCGTCCCTTGGCAACATGGGTCCTGATAGCTGGCAGTGGCATATGTATGACACCGTCAAAGGCTCTGACTGGTTGGGTGACACCGACGCGATGGAATATCTGGCCCGCGAAGCCCCCAAGGCGGTTTACGAGCTGGAGCATTACGGCGTGCCATTTTCGCGCACGGAAGAGGGCAAGATTTATCAGCGCCCCTTCGGCGGACACACAACAGAGTTTGGTGAAGGCCCGCCCGTGCAACGTACCTGTGCCGCTGCCGACCGCACAGGCCATGCGATCCTGCACACGCTCTATGGCCAGTCGCTAAAGCAGCAGGCGGAATTCTATATCGAATATTTCGCTCTTGATCTGATTATGTCCGATGACGGCATCTGTCAGGGTGTGATCGCGTGGAAGCTCGACGACGGCACCATGCATGTCTTCAATGCCAAAACGGTCGTTCTGGCGACGGGTGGCTATGGCCGCGCCTATTTCAGCGCGACCTCTGCCCATACCTGTACCGGTGATGGCGGCGGCATGGTGGCCCGTCAGGGCCTGCCTTTGCAGGATATGGAGTTTGTGCAGTTCCACCCGACGGGTATTTATGGTGCCGGCTGTCTGATCACCGAAGGTGCGCGCGGCGAGGGTGGTTATCTGACCAACTCTGAAGGCGAGCGGTTCATGGAGCGATATGCGCCCAACTACAAAGACCTTGCTCCGCGAGACTATGTCAGCCGCTGTATGACAATGGAAATCCGTGAAGGGCGCGGTGTGGGCGCGGGTGCCGACCACATTCACCTGAACCTGAACCACCTGCCCAAAGAGGCTTTGGCCGAACGCTTGCCGGGGATTTCTGAGTCTGCCCGTATCTTTGCCGGCGTCGATGTGACCAAGGAGCCGATTCCTGTTTTGCCGACAGTGCACTACAACATGGGTGGTATTCCGACGAATTACTATGGCGAGGTTCTGAACCCCACCAAGAAAGACCCTAACGCCATCGTGCCTGGCCTGATGGCTGTGGGCGAGGCGGGTTGCGCATCGGTGCATGGCGCGAACCGTCTGGGTTCGAACAGCCTGATCGACCTTGTGGTCTTTGGCCGTGCGGCGGCGATCCGCGCGGGGCAGGTCGTTGACCGCAAAGCCCCGAACCCGACGTTGAATCAAGCCTCTGTCGATGCGTGCTTTGACCGGTTTGACGGGTTGCGCCATGCCAATGGCACGACAGGCACCGCCGAACTGCGGTTGGAGATGCAAAAGGCGATGCAGGCAGATGCGGCTGTGTTCCGTACTGACAAGACATTGGCTGAAGGCGTCGAAAAGATGACCGCGATTGCGGGCAAGATGGATGATGTCAAAGTCACCGACCGCAGCCTTGTCTGGAACAGCGATCTGATGGAAACGCTGGAACTGACCAACCTGATGCCAAACGCGCTGGCCACGATTGTGGGTGCCGAGGCGCGCAAGGAGAGCCGAGGCGCACACGCACATGAGGATTATGCCACACGTGACGACAAGAAGTGGCGTGTCCACACGATCAGCCATGTGGATGGGGCCAAGGTCAAGCTGAGCTACCGGCCTGTGATCACGGTGGGACTGACCACAGAAGCAGAAGGCGGGATTTCCGAGGCGCGGATCGCGCCAAAAGAGAGAACATTCTGATGCGTAGCGTGATAACGCTGACCTTTGGGGCGATGCTGCTTGCGGGCTGCATGCAGGACATTGGTCCAACAGGTGATATGCTGGCACGTGACGCGGCCAAAGGTGTCGTGAACAACGTCGTCCAGTCGCGTTTTCCCGGTGTCAATGCAGCACCCTATACGGATTGCATCATTGACAACGCCTCCTCTGCCGAAATTTTGGAAATCGGACGTGCTGCGCTGATTGGAACGACTCCGGCCACGACAAATCTGGTGGTAGAGATTGCCAGTCGCCCCGATACAGTGCGCTGTGCATTGAACAACTCACTTGGTTTGGGAGTTTTGGGCCTATGATGCGCATTGCTTTGGTTATGGCCGCAATCATGGTGGCGGGGTGCACCCCGATTACGCCGGAACGTGCGGCCGACCGCTGCGAAGAGCGTGCAAGGGCCGCTCAAGGCCCAGAGATTGGGCTGACCTTGGGTGCCAATAGTGACAGCGGACCTTTTGCCAGCGGAAGTATCGGGATCAGCGCGGACGCGATCCGCGGACTTGATCCGGTCGCGGTTTATGAAAGCTGCGTGATGAATTTGACAGGCGAGCCACCGATCCGGCCAGTCCGCCTGCGGGTTATGTAAAGCATTCAGGCGCAAGCCTTTGACGGAAGGAATATCGAAATGGTACAACTGACACTTCCCAAGAACTCCCGCATGAAAACGGGCAAGACCTGGCCCAAGCCGGAGGGTGCTTCAAATCTGCGCAAGGTGCAGGTCTATCGCTGGAACCCTGATGACGGGAAGAACCCGCAGCTGGATACCTACTTCGTCGATATGGATACCTGCGGTCCGATGGTTCTGGATGCGCTGATCAAGATCAAGACGGATATTGATCCCACCCTGACCTTCCGCCGGTCCTGCCGCGAAGGCATCTGCGGGTCTTGTGCGATGAATATCGACGGGATCAACACGCTGGCCTGTATCTACGGGATGGACGAGATCAAGGGCGACATCAAGATCTACCCCCTGCCGCATATGCCTGTGATCAAGGACCTGATTCCAGACCTGACCCATTTCTATGCACAGCATGCCTCTGTCATGCCGTGGCTGGAGACCAAGACCAACCGCCCTGCGCAGGAATGGAAGCAATCCATTGATGACCGCAAAAAGCTGGATGGTTTGTACGAATGTGTGATGTGTGCCTGCTGTTCGACAAGCTGCCCGTCTTACTGGTGGAATGGTGACCGTTATCTGGGGCCAGCCGCCTTGCTGCATGCCTATCGCTGGATCATCGACAGCCGGGACGAGGCGACAGGCGAGCGGTTGGATAATTTGGAAGATCCCTTCAAGCTCTATCGTTGCCACACGATCATGAACTGCGCCAAGACCTGCCCGAAAGGTCTGAACCCTGCCAAGGCGATTGCGCATATCAAGGGTATGATGGTCGAACGGGTGGTCTAAGAGCGCTTGAATCTTGGCGTGACAAACGATGGATCACATATCGCTTTCGCCACAAGACAGAGCGAGCAATTCGTGTTCCAAGTGTTTCCCGAAATATCCGGGTCGTTTCTGTCGAGCCGGACGGGTCACAGACTGAATGTTAGTCAGGTGTCGGTGTGACGTAAAATCCGCCGGCATAGATTTCGTCCGAATCGTTGCCGTGAAATGCACCTACGGCTTTGTCTGCACCAATCAAACCTCTCAAGGTCCCTGAAATACCTTCGTACTCTACACTACCAGCCAGCGTGTTTCCGGTGAAGCTGCCATCTACGGTCAGATCATCCGCCCGTCCTTTCAGCGTCTGGTCGTCAAAATCAGCGGTAAGAGAGATGTCACCGCTACGTAGAGTTGGAAAACCAACAACATTCTGGTTGTCGTTTACAAAAAAGCCGTCCACCTTCACCAACTCAAATGTGCCAGAATAAATGCTGCTTCCGCTATCGGGGATCGCAGATACGGTCGTTCCCGGAATGATGCCAGCAACGGCAACGATGCCAGTCGGAGAGTCAGCCCCCGCCCTGTAGACGACACCCTCACCGCCAAAGATGATACTCCCCCCTGCACCAGTTGCCGGAACATCGATCTCGCCTGAACTTGAAGGGGTCACGAAACGGGAGGTGGTATTCTGGTCGATTACCGACTCTTCACATGCCGCAACGGAAAGAATGCCGGGGAGGGCAAGGATAAGACAAATGCGCATAATAGACCTTTCTCTATATTGTTTAGATAGGCTTACGGTCCTGCAAATGTGGCTTAAACGGTGAATGAGCGATCCTCCTCTGTTTCCGGTTGTATATGGTAATCGAGCAACATCTTTAAGTGGCTTGATCTTGAATTTCCTTTTCGGCACCGCTCCTACGGTCGAAAGCGATTTGTAATTCAAGAATTTGCACGCCCAAACCGTGGTTTGCTATGCAAAGGCCGCCGTTAAAGCGATTTCCACCATGTCCCCGAAGGAACGCTCGCGGTCTTCGGCAGGCAGGGCTTCATGCGTTATCAGGTGATCGCTGACCGTCAAAACTGCCAAAGCGCGGCGCCCATAGCGTGCCGCAAGGTTGTAAAGCTCGGCGGCCTCCATCTCGACCCCCAGAATGCCGTGACGCATCATTTGCTCGTTCAGATCGGGGCGTTCGTCGTAAAACACGTCGGATGAATAGATTCCGCCAACATGGGTTGGCACGGCTTTGGCCTTGGCCGCTGCATGGGCCGCCGCCAGCAATCCAAAATCGGCGCAAGGTGCAAAGTTCAGTTCCTTGAAGATCCCCCGAGACGGCGTCGACAGCGTTGAGGCCGTCATTGCGAGGATCACATCGCGGATGCCGACTTGGGGTTGCATCCCGCCACAAGACCCGATGCGGATCAGGGTTTGGGCGTTGTAATCCTTGATCAATTCATTGGCATAGATCGAAAGCGAAGGCATGCCCATCCCTGACCCTTGGATCGTGACAGGATGGCCGTTCCATGTGCCGGTAAAGCCCAGCATCCCGCGCACCTGATTGATGCAGCGAGCGTCTTTCAGAAAAGTCTCGGCTGCCCATTTCGCGCGATAGGGATCGCCGGGCATCAGGACGGTTGGGGCGATATCGCCCTTTTCTGCGCCGATGTGGATTGTCATTCTGGGCCTCCGTTTGCTGTGAGGCCCAGCTTATGTGACTTGCCGCAAAAGGTGGAGACTAGATTTCCATCGCGTCGGGCGTCGTGCCGTTTGCGATCGCGGATTTGAACCAGTCGGGCTGACGGCCTTTGCCGGTCCAAGTTTGTTCGGCGTCTGCCGGGTTCTTGTATTTGGCTACCGAAACGGTTTTGGGCCCTGATTTTGCCTTGCGCATTTTGCGCCCAGGCGCGTCACCGGTAATTTCAGCTAAAGAAAACCCATGCGCGGCGGCTGCTTTTTCAGCGGCTGCCAAAGCGGCCTTTTTATCTTTTTCGGCAAGTTTCTGAAGCGCGGTCTCGACGTTTGCCTTGAGCTTCTCCAGCTCTTTTCGTGTCATTGTTTTCAGATCAGTTTTCATTCTGTCCAACTCCATTTAATGGAGCAGCTTTTATGCCTAATTCTTGGGCAATGCATTAAAAATCTGGGAGAGGCTATACTTAAGAACAAAAATCCGCTGATCTATTCTGCTGCAACGGCGCGCGGATCAACCAGATTGATGATATCTCCCATGATCTTGTTCAATTCAAAATCTTTCGGCGTATAGACTTTTGCTACGCCCATTGCCTGTAATTCACGAGCATCATCTTCGGGAATAATCCCGCCTGCAATGACCGGGATATGGCTTATTCCCGCGGCGCTGAGTTTACGCATGACGTCGCGAACCAACGGAATATGTGATCCTGATAGAATAGAAAGCCCGATTACATGGACATCGCCATTCTGGGCCGCCGTGACAATTTCATCCGGAGTCAGGCGAATACCTTCGTATTCGATATCCATGCCGCAATCACGGGCGCGCGCGGCAATTTGTTCAGCCCCGTTTGAATGTCCATCCAGTCCCGGTTTACCGACAAGGAATTTGATCCGGCGACCCAAAGCGGCGCTGACCAGATCGACCTGCTCGCGCAAGTCTTCCAAGCCTTCTGTGCGGTTGGACGGGTTGCTGCTGACACCCGTTGGTGCACGGTATTGGCCAAATACGCTGCGGATCACGTCCGACCATTCGCCGGTCGTGACACCCGCGCGCGCGCAGGCGATGGAAGGCGGCATAATGTTGCTGCCGTCTTTTGCGGCACTGCGCAGGGCATCCAAAGCATTTCTCACAGCGGTATTGTCACGGTCCTTTTTCCATTGCGACAGGCGGTGCAATTGATCGGCTTCGGCTTCCGGATCGGCGACCATGATAGCGTCGTCGCCGGCGGTGAGCGGTGAAGGTTCGCCCGCCTGCCATTTATTGACGCCGACAACGATTGTTTGGCCACTTTCAATACCGGCAATCCGTGCCGCATTACTTTCGACCAAACGTGATTTCATATAGGCAATCGCGCCAACGGCCCCGCCCATTCCATCAATTTGCGCCAATTCGGCGCGCGCCCCTTCTTTGAGTCCGTTCACTTTGCGGTCAATTGCCGGATTGCCGTCAAACAGATCGTCGAATTCCAGAAGGTCCGTTTCATAGGCCAGAATCTGCTGCATTCGCAGCGACCATTGCTGATCCCACGGGCGGGGCAGGCCTAATGCTTCGTTCCACGCAGGTAATTGTACGGCGCGGGCACGGGCATTTTTAGACAGGGTGACGGCAAGTGTTTCAAGCAGAATACGGTAGACGTTGTTTTCTGGCTGCTGTTCGGTAAGCCCCAGTGAATTGACCTGCACGCCATAACGGAAACGGCGGTATTTCGCGTCTTCCACACCATAGCGGTTTGCGCAAATCTCATCCCATAATTCGACAAAGGCACGCATTTTGCACAATTCGGTGACGAACCGAATACCCGCATTTACGAAAAATGAAATACGTCCGACCATAGCAGGGAAATGCTCAGCGGGCACTTTGCCTTTGAGATCGTCCAAAACAGCGGTGGCTGTCGCCAAGGCAAATGCAAGTTCTTCTTCGGGTGTCGCCCCTGCTTCTTGCAAATGATAGGAGCAGACATTCATCGGATTCCATTTCGGCAGGTGTTCGCGGGTATAGGCCGCGACATCTGTGATCATCCGCAGTGATGGTTCTGGCGGGCAGATATATGTCCCGCGCGAAAGGTATTCCTTGATGATGTCGTTCTGCACCGTGCCTTGCAGCGCGCTGACATCAGCACCTTGTTCTTCGGCTACAGCTATATAGAGAGATAGCAACCAAGGCGCTGTCGCATTGATCGTCATCGACGTGTTCATCTGGTCCAGCGGGATATCATTGAACAGGGCCCGCATATCGCCCAAATGGCTGACAGGGACGCCTACTTTGCCGACCTCGCCTTTGGCCAGAACATGGTCGCTGTCATAGCCTGTCTGTGTCGGCAAATCGAAGGCAACGGAAAGGCCGGTTTGTCCTTTGGCAAGGTTCCCGCGATAAAGCGCATTTGACGCCACAGCGGTCGAGTGACCCGCATAGGTCCGAAATAGCCAAGGGCGGTCTTTCTGCGGCTGCGACATCGCGGGCTCTCCTGAATCAATCGGCGCAATTAAATTACACCAGGGGCTATCTATCGGACATTTTGTGGCGCTGTCAATTCGCCGCAACGCGGCATGACGGGATTTACCCGGCTGCGGTTCCCTGTCACGATCTGTACATGACGCAAACCGTTTCCATGCCCGTCTGGGCGTTCGTCCTGATTATCCTGTTTGCAGGCGTGACCTTCGCGTCGCATTTCCTTTTCCCTTCGGTGCGGTGGTTTTTCCGCAAACGGGCAGAGCGGGTCATTGCCAAAGTGAACCTGCGTTTGCAGCGGCCGATCGAGCCGTTCAAGCTGGCGCGGCGCTATGACATGATCCAGCGGCTGATCTATGATCCTCAGGTGACAGAGGCGATTGTCGAACATGCCCGCAAGGAAGGCATTCCCGAGAACGTCGCATTTGAAAAGGCCCGTCACTACGCCCGCGAGATCGTGCCGTCCTTTTCGGCGACCGCCTATTTCGGGTTCGGCATCCGGCTGGCGCGCTGGTTGTCGAAATCGCTCTATCGGATCAAGCTGGGGACATTTGATCGTAAACGACTTGAGCAGATCGATCCGGACGCGACAGTGGTCTTTGTCATCAATCATCGCAGCAATATGGATTATGTGCTTGTGACTTATCTCGCCGCAAATGCTGGCGCTTTGTCTTATGCGGTCGGTGAATGGGCGCGGGTCTGGCCGCTCTCGACGGTTATTCGCGCGATGGGTGCCTACTTTATCCGGCGCAAGTCACGCGGTGCGCTTTATCGCAAGGTCTTGGCACGTTATGTGCAGATGGCCACCCGTGGCGGTGTGAGCCAAGCCGTGTTCCCCGAAGGCGGGCTGAGTTTGAATGGATTGCTTGCGCCGCCGCGCATGGGCTTGCTCAACTATATCGTAGAGGACTTTGACGCCAAGGCACGCGAAGTGATCTTTGTGCCAGTCGCCATCAACTATGATCGGGTGTTGGAAGATACCATCCTCATCAAGGCCGACAATGCTGGCACCCGGCGATTTAAACCCTCGCTGATCTCTGTCCTGCGTCGCGTCGGGCGTCATATCCTGTTGCGGCTGAGCGGGCGGTTTCGCGGGTTTGGCGTCGCCTCTGTCAGTTTTGGTGAGCCACTGGAGCTTTCCAAATATCTTGGACAAGGCGGCACCGATCTGACCGAAGAGATTGCGCATGAACTGATGAAACGGATCGCCGCTGTAACGCCTGTCTTGGGGGTGCCTTTGGTCGCGCGCCATATCTTGCAGAGTGAACCGGTCCAAGTGTCCGCATTAGAGCAAGCAGTCGGCGAGTCCATTGCTTTCTTGACCAATCGGCAACTGCCTTGCCCGCGCCGCCGTCCGAACGAACTCGTCCAAGATGCGCTTGACCGGCTAGGCGCGCGGGGCCTGATCCGCATTTCTGAGGAGGGCGTGAGTGTAACCGAGATCGGGCGGGACATTCTTACGTTCTATGCCAATTCGATTGCGCATCACTTTGATGACCCTGCCGCCGAGCAGGACGATCTTTCTGCGGCCGCAGAGTAATTAAATTACAAAAATTGATTTATCTGGGTTGCAAAGTTACGCGGCCATCGCGTATTCAAGGCACAGCAGGAGTGATTCTGCAGTGCGGCAAAGTACGGAAAACCTGTGATGGAGACTGAGATGGCCCTCGACCAAACTGCTTATACGGCACCCGAGAAAGACCTCTATGAAGTGGGTGAGATGCCGCCATTGGGTCACGTGCCAGCGCAGATGCATGCTTGGGCGATCCGCCGTGAACGCCACGGAGAACCGGAAAAGGCATTTCAGTTGGAGATCGTCGATGTGCCGAAGCCGGACAGTCACGAAGTTCTGGTTCTGGTCATGGCTGCGGGCGTGAATTACAACGGCGTTTGGGCCGGCCTTGGTGTTCCGGTCAGCCCGTTTGATATTCACAAGGCAGATTACCAGATCCTCGGTTCGGATGCGGCAGGCATCGTCTGGGCCGTCGGTGACAAGGTCAAACGCTGGAAGGTCGGCGACGAGGTTGTCATCCACTGCAATCAAGATGACGGCGACGACGAGCATTGCAATGGCGGTGATCCGATGTTCTCGGACAGTCAGCGCATCTGGGGCTACGAGACACCCGGCGGGTCGTTTGCGCAGTTCACCTGTGTCCAGTCCCAGCAACTGATGCATCGCCCGCAGCACCTGACGTGGGAACAAAGTGCATGTTACACGCTGACTTTGGCGACTGCATACCGGATGCTTTTCGGGCACGAGCCCCATGATCTCAAGCCTGGACAGAATGTTCTGGTTTGGGGTGCATCTGGTGGGCTTGGTTCTTATGCGATCCAGTTGATCAACACGGCCGGTGCAAATGCGATCGGCGTGATCAGCGATGAAAGCAAACGCGAGTTTGTCATGTCGCTTGGCGCTAAGGGCGTTATCAACCGCAATGATTTTTCCTGCTGGGGTCAGTTGCCTACGGTGAATACCCCCGAATACAACACATGGCTCAAAGAGGCGCGTCGGTTCGGCAAGGCGATCTGGGAGATTACCGGCAAAGGCGTGAACGTCGACATGGTATTCGAACACCCCGGAGAGGCGACTTTTCCGGTGTCGTCACTGGTGTGCAAGAAGGGCGGTATGGTCGTCATTTGTGCCGGCACCAGCGGTTTTAACTGCACCTTTGACGTCCGCTATATGTGGATGCACCAAAAGCGCTTGCAAGGCAGCCACTTTGCCCACCTCAAGCAGGCCAGTGCCGCGAATAAGCTGATGCTGGAACAGCGGCTCGACCCCTGCATGTCGGAGTGTTTTGAGTGGGGCGCCATCCCCGCCGCCCATACCAAGATGCGTCGCAACGAGCACAAGCCGGGCAATATGGCGGTTTTGGTTCAGGCGCCGACGATGGGCCTTCGGACGTTTGATGACGCGCTAGAGGCATCACGCAATCGCTAGGCTTTCTTGATAGATCCAAGCAGGGCGCAGTTGGTGACAACTGTGCCCATTTTTTCTTTTGCGCTGTCTGAAGAAAAAGAAGAGCCGCATTTTGTCAAAATGTCGCATCTCGCGATGGAATTTTAATTATTCATTAATAATTAGCGGGGACGGTAGCGCATGGGACGTGATTGGATCATTGATGTATTGGCCGATCTGCGCGCTTTTGCGCATGAGAACGATCTTCCTTTGCTTGCTGCCCAATTGGAAGAGGCGGGTCTGGTCGCAGAGGTCGAATTGGCACAGCGGGCTGGTCAGGCCAAGCGTCAGGTACTACACGACGCAACTGGTCAACGAGTGTCTCCGATAGGGTCCGACCGGGGCAACCGACAGGGCTGAACACGCCAATTGTCCTAGCAGCGCGGGTGCCGTCCAGATACAGTCGCCGCATGAATGCGCCTTCCATCACATTTTCTGACGACCAGGCAGAGGCTTGGGACAATATCGCCACGGCCCTGCGCCAGTCTGGCGTTGATCTTGATGACAGCCTGCTGCAACCGCCGCAATCTGATACGACCTCGGTCATGGCCGTGATCGGCAAGGCCGGATCTGGCAAGACGATGCTGCTTGCAAGACTTTATCATGCGCTGGAAGAGGCCGGTGTCGATGTCATTTCAGGCGATTGGGAAGGGCGCAAGCGTAAGGACAGGCGCACGCTGGCTATTCTAGCGCCCACAAACAAAGCCGCGAGCGTTTTGCGCAATCACGGTGTGCCTGCGACGACGATCCACAGGATTCTCTATACGCCGGTCTATGATCCCGAATACGAAAAGGTCGCGGAATGGCTGGCCGGGCAGGGCGAGAAACCCGAGATTGAAGGTCTGACCGAGGTGGGATTGGACCGTGCCTTTGCGTCCTATCAGATCAATAAATCAATTCCCGCCGCATTGGCCGCCGCAGGGCTGCGCGGCAGTGATTTCATCACCGGTTGGAAGCGCCGCGAAGAGCCCTTGGACATCGGTTTTGTCGACGAAAGCTCTATGCTGGATGAAAAGCAGTTTGAGGACCTCAAAGAGATTTTCCCCACCCTGCTCTTGTTCGGTGATCCCGCCCAATTGCCGCCCGTGCAGTCATCCGGCGGGATGGTGTTCGAAACTCTGCCCGCAAACCGTGTGCTGACCCTTAACCGGATTCACCGGCAGGATGCGGGCAACCCGATCCTTGATCTGGCCCATGCTTTGGCCGACCCGCAACTGGATTTTGCAGCCTTTGAACGGATGGTCGAGGATGCGTCAAAGACCGACGAACGTGTTGTGATGGCCCAGCGGGTCGAGGCGGACCTGATGGCCCGCTCGCCCTGTCTGGTCTGGCGCAATGCGACCCGTATCCGGTTGATCCATGCCTTTCGTGCGGCTTTTGATGCGCCTAACGATGAGTTGCTGGCAGGAGAGCCGCTGATCTGTGACGGCATTGAACTGCCGCTGAAGCACCGCAAAAAGCGTCTTGATCTGGAAGCGCGCGGTCTGATCAAGGGCGCGCAGGTCATCTACCTCGGCCCTGGCCGCAAGCCCGGTTTCTCGCGCTTGCATGTGATTGGTGCCGAAGAGCCGCAGGTGAGTGCTGCCAGCATCGTGAAGATCGAACAGGAAGGCGACGAAGAGCCGTTCATTCCTTTTGCCGCGCGTATGGGTGCCACCTTTCTGCATGGCGCGGCAGTGACGATCCACAAAGCGCAGGGGTCGCAATGGGACACGGTGCAGGTCTTTGCACCTGATATCTATGCCGCGTCGCGCATGGGCCGTGTCGAGGCGGGACAGCCCTTGTGGAAACGGCTTGCCTATGTTGCCATTACCCGCGCCGAGACCCAGTTGCGCTGGGTCGTGCGCAATCGTCTTGCGCGCCCGCAAGGGGTATTGCGTGTCGATGATCTAGAGGTCCCGGCGGCCCCATTGGAATTGAAGAGCGAAGAGATATGAAAACCATCATTGTGACAGGCGCGAGCAGCGGCATTGGCCGTGAAACGGCGCAGTATTTTCTGGATCACGGTTGGCGTGTCGGCCTGATTGCCCGGCGGTCGGACGTACTGGCCGAAATGGCACAACAGAACGCTGTCCTGCTGCCGTGCGATGTCACGGATGAGGCGCAGGTTGATGCGGCCTTTGCACAGTTCGGGCATCTGGACGTTCTGTTCAACAATGCCGGCATGTTCGGCCCGCAGACCACAATTGACGAGATCGCGCTGGCGGATTGGAAGCAGGTTGTGGATGTGAACCTGACTGGCATGTTCCTTTGCGCCCGAGCCGCGTTTCGCCAGATGCGGCATCAGACGCCGCGCGGTGGGCGGATTATCAACAATGGCTCGATCTCGGCCTTTACGCCGCGGGAGGGGTCGGTCTGTTATACGACGACTAAACACGGGGTCAGCGGGCTGACCAAGACGCTGTCACTGGACGGGCGGGCCTTTGATATTGCCTGCGGGCAGATTGATATCGGCAATGCGCGGACTGATCTGGTGCAGAACCTTGAAAAGAAACGCGCCGCAGAGGGGCTAGAGCCGCTGCCGACGATGGCCGTTGAAGATGTGGCACGGTCGGTGTTCCACATGGCCAGTTTGCCGCCAGAGGCGAATGTGCAGTCCATGATGGTGATGGCGACGAAGATGCCGCATATCGGGCGCGGTTAGC
>NZ_JANQTS010000021.1 GCF_030731595.1 Yoonia sp. | reverse complement strand
TGGGGTTTTTGGCTCCGACGGTAGGGATCGAACCTACGACCAATTGATTAACAGTCAACTGCTCTACCGCTGAGCTACGTCGGAACACTCGCGCCCATATAGCAATGCGATTCTGTGACGTCCAGAGCCTTTCGCGCAGTTTGTGCAAAACTTACGGGCTGGGTGTTTTCTGCGGAATAAGGGCAAAGGTCGCCGTCGTTGACAGCAAGGGCGTGGCCGTTACCTGCCTGCGCGTATACAGATCGACAAGATGGGCGAAGACATTGCGCTCTGCCGCAGCCAGCAGTCCTTTGGGCACATCGGTGTAGATCTTTCTGGTGATTTCGGCGATTGGCAAAGGCACATCAGAGAGGGCCGCAAGGATCTGCGCCTCGCGGTTTGTGCGGTGGTCGATGAGCCAGGTCAAACGCGCGGCGGGGTCGGTGATCGGCGCACCGTGACCGGGGAAATAGACCTGTGCGGGAACCCTCTGCAAGCGTCTGCAAGAGGCCATGAAATCTGTCAGGTCGCCATCAGGCGGTGACACCAGCGAACTGGCCCAGCCCATCACATGATCGCCGGTAAAGACCGCATCGCCCCAGACAAAACAAAGGTGGTTGCCAATATGGCCGGGGGTATGCAAGGCGGTCACTTGGCCCCAATCCCCGCCGATATCTTGACCGTCCTGCACGTGCATATCCGGCGAAAAGTCACGATCAATGCCTTCGCCGCCGCCCGCCACACCCGCCGCAGCAAGCTGTTGCATGATTGCGCTTTTGCCTGCATCGCTGTCGCCGAAAGCAAAGATCGGCGCACCTGTGATCGTCTGCAAAGGGCGCGCCAAGGGTGCGTGATCCAGATGGCTGTGCGTCACCAGGAGATGCGTGACCTTGCGCCCATCAATCGCCGCAAGCAGGGCCGCGAGGTGATCAGGATCATCCGGCCCCGGATCAATGACAGCGAGCGTCTCTTGGCCCAGCAGATAGGTGTTGGTCCCGTGACCGGTCATCGGCGAGGCATTGGGCGCAAGGACCAAGGCCAGATCGGGCCGCAGCATCATGGGGTCCCCGACGCGGGGCGCAAATTCTAACCCGCCATGCACGATCGACGCTTTCCGTTTTGGATGAGGCCCGATAGCCTGCAGCCATGTTTTTTCGCTGGATCAAAAATTACATGCCGCGCGGGATCTATGCCCGTGCTGCACTTATTCTGATCCTGCCGGTTTTGCTGCTGCAACTTCTGGTCTCGGTTGTGTTTATCCAGCGCCACTTTGACGGCGTCACGCGGCTGATGACAAGTGCCGTGAATATCGAGCTTCGGTTTTTGGTCGATACGGTGAACCGTGAATCGAACATTGCGGACGCACGCGCCGCCTTGGCTATGATTGATGCGCCGCTACAGATCAGAACGGAATTGCCGGCGACGGATCAGGTCCCGCAGGATATCAAGCCGTTTATTGATCTGACCGGATCAACGGTGATTGAAACGCTGCGATCCGGGGTGGATGATATCCTGGCGGTCTCGCTCGAGGACCGTGGGCGGGTCGTGGTCTGGGCTGCAACGCGCCATGGGCCGCTCAGGATGGATCTGAGCCGCAACCGGATGTCCGCCTCTAACCCGCATCAGTTGCTGGTGATCATGGTGGTGCTTGGGGGGCTGATGACGGCCATCGCCTATGTGTTCTTGCGCAATCAGTTGCGGCCGATCAAGCGCATGGCCGCCGCTGCGGCAGACTATGGCAAAGGCCGCATTACGCCATTCACCCCGACCGGTGCCGTAGAGGTGCGGGCGGCGGGGATGGCCTTTCTGGACATGCGCAACCGGCTGGAACGGCAGACCCAAAGCCGGACGATGATGCTTTCGGGGGTCAGTCATGATCTGCGCACGCCGCTCACCCGTCTGCGCCTTGGCCTGTCCATGTTGGGATCGGCAGAGGCAGGTGCGATGACCCGCGACGTCGATGATATGGAGCGGCTTCTGGATGCGTTTCTTGACTTCGCGCGCAGCGATGCCGGCGACAGTCTTGAGCCCACGGTTCCGGGCGCGATCGTGCGCGATATCCTGAATGACGCGCAACGGACCGGCCAAAAGCTGGTTCTTGGTGCGATCGAGGGCACGGGCGATCCGGTGGGCATGCGTCCACTTGCGATCCGGCGGGCATTGGACAATCTGGTCGGCAACGCCTTGCGCTATGGCACCAAGGCAGAGATCGGTGTCAGTGTCACCGATCGCGCCGTCCGGTTCTGGGTCGAGGATGACGGTCCAGGCATCCCGCCCGAGCGCTATGAAGAGGCGCTAAGCCCCTTTGTCCGACTCGATCCCGCCCGTAACCAGGACAAGGGGAGCGGAGTCGGCCTTGGGCTTTCGATTGTGGCCGATATCGCCCGCACCCATGGCGGGGTCCTGCGTTTGGGCGAAAGTGCGCGTCTTGGTGGCCTCAAGGCCGAACTTGTGCTTGCACGCTAGGCAAGTGCAAGAAAAACATGCATATTCCCGACTTATACAAATCTCTCGCGTGCCGATACACGGATCGCATTGCGGCGGCTTTGCATTTCGATAGGATCACATCATGAATACGTTGACGAGTTTCTTTGACGAGATGGTTTCCGGTGCCGGTGCCAGATCCCCCTATGCAACCTATGAAGCCTGGTTTTCCGGGCAGGATACGGACCGATTGGCCAACAAAGCCAAGGAGGCCGAGGCGTTCTTTCGCAAGACGGGGATCACTTTCAACGTCTATGGTCAGGATGATGCCGAAGAGCGGCTGATCCCGTTTGATCTGGTGCCGCGCATCCTGTCCAACGGGGAGTGGTCAAAACTCTCCAAGGGGATTGACCAGAGGGTGCGGGCGATCAACGCGTTCCTGCATGACATCTACAACCGGCAGGAAATCTTGCGCGCGGGGATCGTGCCGATCGAACTGATCGCGAACAATGACGCTTTCCTGCCGCAGATGATTGGATTCAGCCCGCCGGGCGACGTTTACACCCATATCGTCGGGACTGACATCGTGCGGACCGGCGAGGACGACTTTTACGTTCTTGAAGACAATGCGCGGACACCGTCCGGTGTGAGCTATATGCTCGAAAACCGTGAAACGATGTTGCAGATGTTTCCCGAGCTTTTCAGCCAGATCAAGGTGCAACCGGTCAGCGATTACCCCAAGACCCTGCGCCGCTCACTCGAAGCCTGCGCACCCCAGTCCTGCTCTGGGCGTCCTTGTGTTGCGGTGTTGACACCGGGCATTCACAACTCTGCCTATTACGAGCACAGTTTCCTTGCTGACCAGATGGGTGTGGAACTGGTGGAAGGCCATGATCTGCGGGTCGTGGATGGCCATATTGCGATGCGCACGACACGGGGATACCGGCGCATTGATGTGCTTTACCGTCGTGTCGACGACGAATACCTTGATCCGCTCACCTTTAACCCGCAGTCGATGCTGGGTGTTCCGGGGATCATGGATGTCTATCGGGCCGGCAATATCACCATTGCGAATGCGCCCGGCACAGGGATCGCCGACGATAAGGCGATCTATAGTTATATCCCTGATATCGTGCAGTTTTATACCGGCGAGCGGGCGATCCTGAAGAATGTAGAGACCTTTCGGTGCTCTGAGCCTGATATGTTGCGCTATGTGCTGGATAACCTTTCGGAACTGGTCGTCAAAGAGGTGCATGGCTCTGGCGGTTACGGGATGTTGGTGGGACCGGCCGCAAGCAAGAAAGAGCTGGAAACCTTTGCGGCCAAGCTCAGGGCCAAACCTGCCAACTACATTGCGCAGCCGACCTTGTCGCTTTCGACCGTGCCGATCTTTACCGAGAAAGGGCTGGCCCCGCGGCATGTGGACCTGCGGCCCTTTGCGCTTGTCTCGCCCAATGGTGTGAACATAACCCCCGGTGGTTTGACCCGCGTGGCGCTGACCGCTGGCAGCCTTGTGGTGAACTCGAGCCAGGGTGGCGGCACCAAAGACACTTGGATATTGGAAGACTAGAATGCTGGGAAAAACCGCCGGTGGTCTTTATTGGATGTTCCGTTCGCTCGAGCGTGCCGAGAATACAGCGCGTCTGATCGAGGCAGGATTTCGCATCGCGCTGACCCGCTCGACCGGAGCCGAGGCAGAGTGGAAATCCATCATCGCCACCTCTGCCGCGCAGGATGCCTATGAGGCGAAGTATCAGACCTACGAAAGCGAATCTGTCGTTAACTTCCTTTTGCAAGACACTGATTATCAAAGCTCTGTCTTGTCTGTGATCAAATCGGCACGGGACAACGCGCGTCTGGTGCGTACAGCGCTGACGACCGAAGTCTGGACCAGCGTCAATGAAACATGGATGGTTCTGACGGAACTGCTCAAGAATCCTATTCCGCAGACAGAATTGCCTTCGGTTCTGTCGACCATCCGCCAGCAGTCCGCTGTGGTACGTGGCGCGCTACACGGCACGATGTTGCGCAATGATATTTATGATTTCTGCCGCCTTGGGACCTTTGTAGAGCGGATGGACAGCACCGCGCGCATCATCGATGTGAAATACTACTCGCTTTTGCCTGCGCCGTCTTTTGTCGGAAGCCGGCTTGATAACGTCCAGTGGGAGACGATCCTGAGATCCGTTTCCGCGCATCGGTCATTCCGTTGGGCGGTCGAGGATGATTTCACCGCCCCCGCTATCGCCAATTTCCTGATCCTTGATGGCCGCATGCCAAGATCCTTGCGCTTTTGTGCCAGCAAGATTGTCGACAACCTTGGGTTTCTGGGCATGTATGACGAAACACCCAAGAAATCGCTGCAATTGGCGCAGACGCTCTCTGCGCGGTTGAAAGACCGTGACATCAGTTCGGTTTTCGAAGAAGGGTTGCACGAATTCCTGATGAGTGTGATCGTCGAGAATGCCCGGATCGGGCAGCAGATCGAACTCGATTATAGGTTCAATAGTTAATGCGCCTGCAAATTCGCCACACGACAACATATCGCTATGATCAACCCGTTGATTATGCGTTGCAAAAGGTGCGCCTGACCCCGCAGCGTGTTACGGTTCAGGACGTTCTGGACTGGCGCATCGAGGTAACGGGCGGCAAGTCCGAAACCCATTACACAGACCAATACGGGAACCACGTCGATCTTGTGAACGTTGATGTGGGGGCCACCGAGGTCAAGATCGTGGCGGCAGGCACCGTCATTACAAACAACGCCACCGGCGTTCTGGGTCCGGTCTACGGGCGCGCGCCCCTTTGGCATTTTCGCCAACCGACGCTTGCGACGGCGCCCAATGACGGCATCCGGGATTTGGCGGCGGGATTTGGCGCGCAGCCCGATCAGATCGCAGCGCTGCATGCGTTGTCGGATCGCATTATCAACGCCGTGCCCTATCAGGTCGGTGTCACCAACAGTCACACAGTGGCATCCGAGGCTTTGGAAATCGGGGCAGGCGTCTGTCAGGATCATGCGCAGATCTTTATCGCGGCGGTGCGGTCCGAGGGCATTCCGGCCCGCTATGTGAGCGGTTATCTGATGATCAACGACCAGATCGAACAAGAGGCGACCCACGCTTGGGCAGAGGCCCATGTCGACGGTCTGGGCTGGGTGGGCTTTGATGTGTCGAATGGGGTTTCGTCAGACGAAAAATATGTCCGGATCGCCGTGGGCCGCGATGCCCGTGACGCGGCCCCGACAGAAGGGATGCGTTTGGGCAATTCGACAGAGCAGATGATTGTATCCTTGCAGGTTCAGCAGTAGACCTAACACAATCCATATCGCAGGTAAGAATGAATGACATACTGCATCGGTTTACGGCTTGATCACGGTCTGGTTTTTATGGCCGATACGCGCACCAGCGCCGGCGTCGACAACTTTGCAACCAGCAAGAAAATGTTCTCTTGGCACGTGCCGGGCGACCGCATGATCACGATCATGACGGCGGGCAATCTGGCCACGACCCAATCAATGATCAGCCTTCTGGAAGAACGGTCAAAAGCTGTGGAAGAACGCAACCCAAGTATCCTGCATGAAACGACCATGTTTCAGGTGGCCCGTCTGGTCGGGGCTACCCTTAAGGAAGTGATCGGCGAGAGTGCCGATCAAGGGCAAAACGCGAAAGATCAGTTCTCGGCCTCGGTCATTATTGGTGGCCAGATCAAGGGCGGCAAACCCACGATTTTCCTTGTCTATCCCCAAGGCAATTTCATCGAAATCACCGATGACACGCCGTTTTTCCAGATCGGCGAAACCAAATACGGCAAGCCCATCTTGGTGCGTGCCTATGATCCGAAGATGAGTTTCGAAGAGGCGCTGAAACTGCTGCTTGTTTCCTTTGATTCGACGGTAAAATCAAACCTTTCCGTAGGCTTACCCTTCGATCTTCAAGTCTATGAAGCTGATAGTTTCAAGCAGGGCATTAGCCGCCGGATCGAGGAAAACGATCCGATCTATCAGGCGATTTCGCAAGGCTGGGGTGATGCGCTCAAAAACGCCTTCCAGTTACTGCCGGCCTATAAACTCTAGACCGGCAGCGTTTGCAGGGCGGGTCTTGTCGTGCCCGATCAGTCCAATCTGACCGGCGCACCGATGCGCAAGGATTCTGTTGCCGCATCCGCAAGACGTTGTGCCGCGACACCATCCGCGATGGAGGGATTCGGCGACGTTTCTGTTGTAATCGCGGTGATAAAAGCCGTCATTTCGGCAAGATATGCGGCCTCGTAGCGTTCCAGGAAAAAGTGCTTGTTGGGCGCTGCGGTAAAGCCATGCGCGCCTGCCTGTTCCACGAGGTTTTCCAACATATTCGCGGCCCGCAACATGCCCCCGGAGCCATGCACCTCGATCCGCTGGTCATAGCCATAGGTGGCGCGGCGCGAATTGTTGATCAGGGCGATCTTGCCCGAAGCTGTCTTGAGAGTGACCGCGGCCGTATCCACATCGCCCGCAGCACCAATTTCAGGATCGACAAGGCAAGATCCGGTTGCAAAGACCTCGACAGGGTCTTCTTCCAGCAGGAACCGCGCCATATCCAGATCATGGATCATCATGTCGCGAAAAAGCCCGCCGGACTGCGCAATATAGCTGGCTGGCGGCGGAGAGGGATCGCGCGAGGTAATCACGATCATCTCGGTCGCTCCGATGGCACCGGCGGCAAGTTGCGCCTTGAGATGCGCGAAGTTGGGGTCAAACCGGCGGTTAAAGGCGGTAAAAAAGGCCACACCTGCAGCCTCTACAGCGCTTTGACACTGGGCAGCACGTTCAGAGGACAGGTCAATCGGCTTTTCGCAAAAGATCGCTTTGCCGGCAGCGGCCAGCGCATGGATCTGGTCAAAATGCAGCGTGGTAGGTGTGGCAATGATGACGGCATCAATATCCGTCGCGGCGATGATCGCGTCTGCGTCGCGCACTTCGGCGTTGTGCAGGGCCGCCAACTGCGTGGCCGCAGCGGGGACAGCATCTGCCACCGCGGTCAGCTTGGCGGATTTGATTTTGGACAGGCTGTTGGCATGGACTTGGCCAATGCGGCCGCATCCCAAAAGACCGATTGATAGCATCTTGATTTCCTTTAAGATTTTGCTGCGGCAAGGCCGCGCAGGGCGGTGCGGGCTGCGGCTTGCAGGTCCGGTTCAACTTTCTTGAGAATTTGGATGCGGTCAAAGACCTCCTGATCCGCCGCCAATGCAGACCGGAGCGATTGACCAAACATAAGGCGCAGCTCTGTTCCGATATTGAATTTGCAGATTTTCGAGGTCCGCGCCAGCATTTGACGCTGCGCCAAAGGCACACCTGATCCGCCATGGATCACCAGCGGCACTTCGGTCAGGGCTTCGATATCGCGAATGCGGGCCTCGTCCAGCCCGCCTTCGTGGTTTTGCTGCAAGTGGACGTTGCCCACAGAGATGGCCATCGCGTCCACACCGCTGTCGCGGGCAAATTGCGCGGCTTCTGCGGGGTCGGTGCCTTGGGAATGTTCGCCCTCGCTGTAACCGACAAACCCGATCTCGCCTTCGCAAGAGATCCCGGCGGCATGGGCCATTTCGGCGATCCGCGCCGTTTCATCGATGTTCTGCGCCAATGGCTTGCGCGATCCGTCATACATCAACGAGGTAAAGCCGCTATCAAGCGCCTCTTTGCATTCATCATAGGTATAGCCGTGATCAAGATGTGCCACGACCGGCACCGAGACAGAGGCCGCGAGTGTGCGGAACATCTTGCCCAGAACGGGCAGGGGCGTGTTGGCGCGGCAGGACGGGCCCGCTTGCAGGATCACGGGCAACCCTTCGGCCTCGGCCGCGTTGACATAGGCGCGCATGTCTTCCCAACCCAGGGTGACCAGACCACCAACTGCATAACCGCCGGTCAGGGCAGGTTGCAAAACGTCTTTGAGCGTTGCGAGGGTCATTTGAATTTTGCCACCATGTCAAGAATACCGGGAATGGTATGAAGCTGCGCTTTGTGGGTTTCCTGGAAGTTCTGCACCAGGGACCGCTGGCTTAAGCCGCCAAGGATCGTGAAGTAATACATCTCGTAGCCGGGCAGGACGGCGCAGGGGTGATAGCCCTTGTCGATGCAGATCGTCGAACCATCAACAATGTGATAGGCATCACCCGGTTCGTTATCGACCCGCTGCAACATCTGAAGCCCCGAGCCATAGTTCGGCTTGAAGCGGAAGTTATAGGTTTCGTCGTGCCGTGTCTCGATGGGCAATTGATCGGTGTCATGCTTGTGGCTGGGAAAGCCCGACCAGCCACCCGCACCCACGGTAAAGAGTTCCGAAACCAGCAGGCGCCCCACGCGTCCATGCTGTTTCTGGCCAAGGATGTGCTTGATCTTGCGATGCGTCTTGGTGTCGTCAGAGCCGTATTGCACCTTGTCGATCTCGTCGGCGCGCACCGCGAAGGGTTCCAGCACATCGTCAAATTTGGCACCGGCGACAAAGATCTCAGCCGTGTCTGACAGGCAGGTCATGCGTGCCTCCATGCCCGTCGGCACATAGACACCCTCGGGTTCGCCGTCCCAGACATCGACACCGCGCCCGCCCAGATCCTTGGCTGTGAAACCTCCGACTGAGACATCGATCAGGCCGGTGGCGGGCGCGATACAGGTTTCATAACCGGGCACCGCATAGCCAAAGCTTTCACCCTTCTTCAGCTTGACGATGTTGAAGTAGTTTAGCGGAACCAAGGGGTTATCCACATCGACGATGGGATTGTTCTGGTTGTCAAAAGGGGCGATATGCATGGAAATCCTTTCCGGTTCAGGCGGGCACGCTGGCACCGGGGTGGGCGGCCAGGAAGGCCTCGAGCGCGGCTGTATCTGGCATCGCCGGTGCGCAGCCCGGTTTTGCCACAACGATGGCCGCGCAGGCAGAGCCGCGCATCACCGCATCATGCACGCTATATCCGTTGGCCAGACTGGCCACAAAGCCGGCCATAAAGCTGTCACCAGCGCCGGTGGGTTTCAGCGCATCCACTTTGTAGATGCCCGATTTCGTTTCGTGACCACCCGTAAAGGTGATGGCACCCAGATGCCCTTGTTTATAGACCACCATGCTGGCCGAGGTTTGCGCAAGCGCCCGTGCCTTTGCCAGCCCCTTGTCGATGCCACCGGCCATAAAGCCGAATTCTTCGTCATTGGCCACGATGATATCCGACATCTCTCCGGCCTTGGACAGAACCTCTTCGGCAACTTGTGGCGAAGGCCAGCTATAGGGGCGGTAATCGACATCAAAGATCACAGGCAGGCCCGCAGCCTTGGCCAGTTCGAACCCGCGAAACGCCGCACTGCGCGACGGTTCCGCTGCAAAAACGGTGCCTGCGGTGATCAATGCGCCGTATTGGCTGAAATCAACGGCTTCGACATCTGCGATGCTCATCTGGAAATCCGCCGCACCGTTGCGATAGATCACCGAGTTATGGTCCTGAACCCGCGTTTCATAAAGTGCCAGCGAATTGCGGAACTCGCCTGCGATGGGTTTGACGTGGGTTGCGTCGACGCCGTAGTGCGCCAGTTGTCCGGTGCAATATTGGCCAATAGCATCATCGGACACACGGGTGACAAGGGCGGCCTGCATCCCCAATTTCACCAATCCAGCCGCGATATTGGCCGATGATCCGCCCATCGCGACCATCATAGAGCTTGCGTCCTTGATCGCTGTTCCGGCGGGTTCGGGCGACAAATCCATGCCAACGCGCCCGATCACCAGAAACTTCTTTTTCTGAATGCCTTTCAGAACGTCCATCAGACGCCCTTTCGCTGCTTGGCGCGGCTGGCTTCGATCTCGAGGTGCTTTTCGCGGACTTTGGGGTTGTCGGTGACATGGGGTGTGCCGACCTCCCACCATGTGTGACCTTCGGTGGTCCAGCCTTCATAGGCGTCGACATTCATGACGATCACGCTGGTTTTGTCGGCGGCTTTAGCGGCCTTGAACGCCGCTGCCAGACTTTCGGCAGTGTCCGCATAGACCGCATTGGCCCCCATCGCTGCCGCATGGGCCACGAAATCGACGGCAAAGGCCTCTGGAATTGTCGGTGCATCGGCCAGCAGGTTGTTGAAACTTTCGTTGCCAGTGTTGTTTTGCAATTTGTTGATGACGGCAAAACCACCATTGTCCAGCACAAGGACGATCATCTTTTTCTGTGTTAGAACAGAGGAATAGATGTCGGAGTTCATCAAAAGATAAGACCCGTCACCGGTAAAGACGATGGTATCGGCTTCCGGCTCGGCCTCGGATTGCGCGATACGCGCACCCCAGCCGCCCGCAATCTCGTATCCCATGCAGGAAAACCCGAATTCCACATCGACGGTCCCGATATCCAGCGTGCGCCAGTTGGCCGTCACTTCGGCGGGCAACCCGCCAGCGGCCGCGACAACACGGTCGCGTGGATCACACAAGGCATTCACGATGCCGATCGCCTGCGCATAGGAATTCGGGCGATTGCCGGGGCGCACGTTTTCGGCGACATAGGCATCCCATTTTCTGCGTTCGTCCTGCGCAAAGGCGGTCCAGCTTGCGGGCGTCTGGTAACCAGCCATCGCCGCCTCCAACAGTTGCAGGCCCCGCTTGGCATCGCCCACAACCGGCAAGGATTGATGCTTGCCAGCGTCATGGCGGGCCGCATTCAGCGAGATAAACCGCGCGTCCTTGGCAAAGGCGGTCCATGATCCGGTCGTGAAATCCTGCAAACGTGAACCCACAGAGAGGATCACATCAGCCGCTTCGGCCACAGCATTGGCGCTATCTGATCCGGTAACCCCGACAGGGCCGATATTGAGCGCGTGATCATTGCGCAGATTCGCGCGCCCTGCGATCGTTTCGATCACGGGGATCTGGTGGGTTTCGGCAAAGCGGGTCAGCTCTGCGACAGCCCCCGCATACTGCACGCCACCCCCCGCGATAATGACGGGCCGCTTGGCTGATTTCAAAAGGGCGACCGCATCGGCGATCTCGTCTGCATCGGGGGTGATTCTGCGGATCCGGTGGGTTTTCTCTGCAAAAAAGCTGACCGGATAGTCGTAGGCCCAGCCTTGCACATCCTGCGGCAAGGCCAAGAACGCAGGTCCGCAATCGGCAGGGTCAAGCATGGTGGCAAGGGCCGCCGGTAAGGTCTGGATCACTTGCGCAGGGTGCGTGATGCGATCCCAATAGCGCGTGACCGCCTGAAAAGCGTCATTCAGGCCCAAGGCAGGATTGTTGAAATGCTCGAGTTGTTGCAGCACCGGATCGGGCAGGCGGGTCAGAAAGGTATCACCGCAAAGCATCAACACAGGCAGACGATTGGCATGGGCCAAGGCCGCCGCAGTCAGCAGATTGGCCGTGCCCGGCCCGGCAGAGGCGGTGCAGAACATGAACCGGCGGCGCAAGTGGTACTTGGCATAGGCTGCGGCGGCAAAACCCATGCTTTGTTCGTTCTGGCCGCGATAAAGGGGCAGGGTGTCTTTATGCTCATAAAGCGCTTCACCCAGACAGGTCACATTGCCGTGCCCGAAAATGCCGAAGCCGCCACCGCAAAGCCGCTGCCGCGTCCCGTCAATCTCGATGAACTGGGCGTTGAGGTACCGGATAATGGCCTGTGCCGTTGTCAAACGGACGGTGTGATCACCCATCAGAAATGTCCTCCCATTGACGCGTCGATTTGTGCCGTGCTGGCGCTATCGTGCTTGACGGTCTTATTGATTTAAAGATACGCGTGTTGCAACCGGTTGCAATCGGTTTTTTCGGGAGGAGCGCGGATGCAAGAGATCGGGATAGGGATCATCGGCGGCGGCTATATGGGCAAAGCGCATGCCGTGGCCCATGCCGCTGTCGGGGCGGTGTTCAACACCCGCCTGCGCCCAAGGCTCGAAATGGTGGCGGCCTCTTCGATGACATCGGCAGAAGGCTATCGCGATGCGTTCGGGTTCGCCCGCGCCGCAAAGGATTGGGAGACGCTGGTGCGCGACCCATTGGTCGAGGCTGTTGTTATCGCCGCGCCGCAGTCCACCCATCGCGCTGCCGCTGAACTGGCGTTTTCATTAGGCAAACCGGTGTTTTGCGAAAAGCCGCTGGGGGCTTCGGTGGCCGACGCAGAAGCGATGGCTGACGCAGCACAGCGCAGCGGTGTCGTGAATATGATCGGCTTCAACTACATCCGCACACCCGCATCACAATTCGCCCGCCAACTGATCGCGCAAGGTGCATTGGGCCAGATCACCTGGTTTCGCGGAGAGCATACCGAGGATTTTCTTGCCGATCCCGACATCCCCGCCAATTGGCGCACCGATGGTGCGGCCAATGGCACGATGGGCGACCTTGCTCCGCATATGATCAACGCGGCCTTGGCCCTGCTGGGGCCGGTCGAATCCGTGATGGCCCAGATCGAGACTGTTCATCCGACACGCGGCGGTATTGCCGTAACCAATGACGACCAAGGCCAAATGATGTGCCGCTTTGCCAATGGCGCCATGGGGCATATGTTTTTCAGCCGTGTCGCGACAGGCCGTAAGATGGGCTATGCCTATGAAATTACAGGCACAAAAGGGGCGATCCGCTTTGATCAGGAAGACCAGAACGCGCTATGGCTTTACAAGGCCGAAGGGCCCGAGGCCGAGCGCGGTTTTCGCAAGATCCTGACCGGCCCCGCGCATCCCGACTATGCCCCGTTCTGCCAAGGTCCCGGTCATGGCACCGGCTATCAGGATCAGATCATCATCGAAGCGCGCGACTTTCTGGAGGCCATCGCGGATGGGGCCTCGCGGTGGCCGACCTTTGCCGATGGTCTTGCCGTTTCGCGTGTTGTATCGGCTGCACGTCTTTCCCAAACATCCGGGGCCTGGACCCCGGTTCAAAGCGCTTAAAGGAGACCCTGCGCGTGACAATCAGAATTGGTAATGCACCTTGTTCATGGGGTGTTGAATTTGCGAATGACCCGCGCAACCCGGGCTGGCGCGACGTCCTGCGCGAGAACGCCGAAGCAGGTTACAAAGGGATCGAACTGGGCCCTGTCGGCTTTATGCCCGAAGACCCCGCGATCCTGGCCGATGCGCTGGCCGAATTTGATCTGGAACTGATCGGCGGTGTTGTCTTCCGCGCATTCCATGACCCCGCGCAATGGGACGATGTGCTGGACGGGGCGGTGCGGACCTGCAAGGCGCTGACGGCACATGGCGCCCAGCATCTGGTGCTGATCGATTCCATCTCGCCACGACGCGCACCCACGGCAGGGCGCAGCGACGCGGCCGAGCAGATGGACAAGGCCGAATGGACCGTGTTCCGCGACCGCTTTGCGCAGATCGCAAAGATGGGGACCGAGGAATACGGGCTGACCGTGGGTATCCACGCCCATGCCGCCGGTTTCATGGATTTCGAACCGGAACTGATCCGACTGTTGGATGAGGTGGACGAAAAACACCTCAAAATCTGCTTTGACACCGGCCACCATTCCTATGCGGGTTTTGATCCGGTGTCCTTTATGGAACGCTACATTTCGCGCATCAGCTATATGCACTTCAAGGACATTGATCCGGTGGTAAAGGCCGATGTGATCGCCAAAAGCACCGGATTTTACGAGGCCTGCGGGCAGGGGATCTTCTGCAACCTGGGCGATGGCGATGTGGATTTCCCGCGCGTCCGCGAGATCCTGCTCGAGAACGGCTTTGAAGGCTGGTGCACGGTGGAACAAGACTGCGATCCGACCTTGCCCGACACAGATGCGCTTGGCGATGCCAAGACCAACCGCGCCTATCTGCAATCAATCGGCTTTAACTAGGGAACCAGGACGATGGCAAAACTGAATTGGGGCATGATCGGGGGCGGCGAAGGCAGCCAGATCGGGCCGGCCCACCGTTTGGGCGCCTTGGCTGATGGCAATTTCAACTTTGCCGCAGGTGCGCTGGATGCGGACCCCGCGAAAGGGCGCGCCTATGCGCAATCGCTGGGCGTGGATGCAGATCGCGCCTATGGCGATTGGACCGAAATGCTGGCGGGCGAGCGCAACCGTGATGACAGGCTCGACCTTGTGACCGTCGCGACACCGAACAATACCCACTTTGAGATCACCAAGTCCTTTCTGGAGGCGGGGTTCAACGTGCTTTGCGAAAAGCCGATGACCATGACCGTGGAGGAGGGCGAAGAGATCGTCAAAATCGCGGCTGCCACGGGAAAGGTCTGCGCCGTGAACTACTGCTACAGCGCCTATCCGATGGTCCGTGAAATGCGGGCAATGGTGGCGGGCGGCGAACTGGGCGCCATTCGCACTGTCGTTACAAACTTCAGCCACGGCCACCATGCGGCAGGTGACGACGCCGAAAACCCACGTGTGCGCTGGCGCTACGATCCGGCACAGGCCGGTGTATCAGGGCAAATGGCGGATTGCGGCATTCACGCCCTGCATCTGGCCAGCTTTATCACCGGTGACGAGGTCCGCACATTGAGCGCGGATTTTGCCTCGACCGTTGCAGGCCGCGTGCTCGAAGATGATGCCATGGTGAATTTCCGGACCGAAGGTGGCATTGTCGGGCGGCTTTGGACCTCGACCATCGCTTTGGGGCGTCAGCATGGCCTTGATATTCAGGTCTTTGGGGAAAAGGGCGGATTGCGGTGGGCGTCCGAACAACCCAATCAGGTGTTCTTCCACAAGTTGGGCGGCCGGGTCGAGATCATCGAAAAAGGCGAGGCAGGGCTTTCCGACGATGCCAACCGCATGTCGCGGGTCGCGATTGCGCACCCGGAGGGCTTTCCTTTGGCGGTTGCCAATATCTACGTTGATCTGGCCGCAAAACTGCGGGGCGGGACCGGCAATTATCCGACCGCCGTGGATGGGTTGCGGTCGATGGCCGCTGTCTATGCGGCGGTCAACTCGGCCAAGCAGTCCGGCGCATGGGTCGATGCCCGGCCCCCGATGTACCAGTAAAGTTTGAAAACGACGCTTTGGCCCTTTCAAAGGGGCCGAAGCGTTCCCCGTTCAATGACCTTGCAACCGAAAAGCCGTGCTTCGGGATGGCGGTCATGATCTTCCAGAACAGCCCCGATCAATTCAATTGAACTGTCGATGATCTGCTGGATGGGTTGGCGAATGGTGGTGAGGTTGAAGTTCTCCCATTTCGCCATCTCCATATCATTCAGCCCGATAATTCCGATATCCTCTGGCACCCGCAATCCCGCCGAGGCAATCGCGCTAAGCGCACCGATAGAGAGCACGTCGTCGCCGCAGAAATAAGCCTCTGCCGGGGTGGATTTCAGCAACGCCTGCATCTCTGCGCGGCCTGCGGCAAAGGAATAGGCGGTGGCATAGCTTTCAGTCGCCGTGATCCCTTTGGTGGCCTTCGCCACTTCCAGAAAGCCGGCGCGGCGGTCAATCGTGGAGGTCGCTTGCTTGGGCCCGCCCATAAAGGCGATCCGGCGATAGCCACGGGCAATCAGCGTGCGGGCCGCCATACGACCACATTCGACGTTATCTATCCCGACGACATGCACATCCGGGGCGCTGGCAAACCGTCCAAAGGAATGGACGACAGGAATTTTCGCATCACGAAACGCCTTGGCGAACTCGGGCGAAAGGGTCGAGGAGGCCACGATCACCCCGTCGACAGAGTATTGTTGCAGCATCCGTAGCGAGTTTTCGGGGTCTGTTTCGGTGCTGAGGTTCACCAGAAGCGGGCGCAGCCCCTTTTCTTGCAGGCGTCGGGTAAACAGGTCGAAAACCTCTAGAAACAACGGGTTGTGAAAGTTGTTGGAGATCAGGCCGATCAGCTTTGTGCGTCCGGTCGTTAAAGAAGAGGCCAGTGCATTCGGGCTATACCCCAATTCGCGCGCGGCCTTTTCAACCTTTTTGCGCGTCTTGGGAGAGACCGACGCCCCTTCGGTAAACGTCCGCGACACTGCCGAGCGCGAAACGCCCGCAATCTCTGCAACCTCTTTCAGTGTGATCGCCACAAGCTTACCCCTGTTTTGCATAGCTTATATCCACGGGTCCAAAAAAAGGAAGGTTGATTTTTGCAACCGGTTGCAATTTGACTTGCCCTGTGCTTTTCTATCCGTGTCTGGCGGCGAAACCGTTGGGCCACGTAAAGTTATGTGTCTGGGAGGACCTCATGAAAACAGTATTCAAGTCGCTCGCGCTTGGCGCGGCGCTATTCACAGCACCGTTGGCGGCAAACGCCGACGCGCATGGTGCAGACCTCAATTATGTTTTGGTCAGCCACGCGCCTGACAGTGATAGCTGGTGGAACACCATCAAGAATGGCCTTGCCTTGGGTGGCGAGCAAATGGGCGTTTCTGTCGAGTACCGGAACCCGCCAACGGGTGATTTGGCTGACATGGCCCGCATCATCGAACAGGCTGCAGCCTCTGCGCCTGATGGCATCATCACGACGCTGGCCGATTTTGACGTGCTCAAGGGCCCGATCATGGATGCTGTCGCAAGCGGTGTTGACGTGATCATCATCAACTCTGGTACGCCAGAGCAGGCCCGTGAAGTCGGTGCGCTGATGTATGTCGGTCAGCCCGAATATGATGCAGGTTTCGCCGCTGGTCTGCGTGCCAAGGGTGATGGCGTTGGCAGCTTCCTTTGTGTCAACCACTACATTTCTTCGCCGTCATCCACCGAGCGTTGCCAAGGCTTTGCCGATGGTCTGGGCATTGAGCTGGGCAACCAGATGATCGATTCCGGTCAGGACCCTGCGGAGATCAAGAACCGCGTTCTGGCTTATCTGTCTGCCAACCCAGATACCGATGCGGTCCTGACACTCGGGCCAACCTCTGCTGATCCCACACTCCTTGCGCTGGATGAAAACGGGATGGCCGGTGATATCTACTTCGGGACCTTCGACCTTGGCACAGAGATCGTGAACGGCATCAAGTCCGGCGTGATCGCTTGGGGTATCGACCAACAGCCGTTCCTGCAGGCTTACCTGCCGGTTATCGTGATGGCCAACTACCACCGCTATGGCGTTCTGCCCGGCAACAACATCAACTCTGGCCCCGGTTTTGTAACCGCCTCCGGCCTGGAGATGGTCGACAAGTTCGCTGGCGAATTCCGCTAGTACCGATCAGGGACGGTGCCGGTAAACCCGACACCGTCCCAACTTTATCCAGACGAGACCGATGGGGAGAAGGTCATGTCCGACACCGTTTCCAACAAGACTGATGAACGCGTCAAAGAGATGTCGTCCTTCCGGCGCGCATTGATCCGCCCTGAATTGGGCGGCATCGTGGGCACCATCGCGGTCTTTGTTTTCTTTCTGGCGATTGCATCCGACAGCGGCATGTTCAGTAGTCAGGGTGTGCTGAACTGGTCGGTCGTTTCGGCGCAGTTCATGATCATTGCCGTGGGTGCCTGTCTCTTGATGATCGCCGGCGAATTTGATCTCAGCGTCGGGTCCATGATCGGTTTCGCGGGTATGTTGATTGCGATCTTTGGTGTCACACTGGGCTGGCCCATGTGGATCGCCATTTTGCTGACCTTTGCGATCTGTATTGCGATTGGTGCGCTGAACGGGATCATCTGCATCCGCACTGGCTTGCCCAGTTTTATCGTGACGCTGGCATTCCTGTTCATCCTGCGCGGTTTTACGATCTTTTTGCCCCAAACCATCGAGCGCAAGACAATCATTGGCGGCATCCGCGAGGCGGCCGAGGGCGATTGGCTGGGTGCTGTCTTTGGCGGCAAGATTCTGACCGGCACATTCCGGTGGTTGGGCGAAATCGGCGTAATCGAGGTGTTCGAGCGCGGCAACCGTGCAGGCGAGCCTGTGGTTGACGGGATCCCGATGCTGATTGTCTGGGCGCTAGGGCTGGTGATTTTCGGCCATGTCCTTTTGACCAAGACCCGTTTCGGGAACTGGATCTTTGCCGCTGGTGGCGATGCGGAAGCGGCACGCAATTCCGGTGTTCCCGTAAACCGAGTGAAGATCTTGATGTTCATGTTCACCGCATTCTGCGCCACCGTCTTTGCGACCTGTCAGGTGATGGAGTTCGGCTCTGCCGGTGCCGACCGTGGTTTGCTCAAGGAATTCGAGGCGATTATCGCGGTTGTCATCGGGGGGGCGCTGCTCACGGGTGGCTACGGGTCGGTTCTGGGTGCGGCTTTGGGGGCCTTGATCTTCGGGGTTGTGCAGCAGGGCCTGTTCTTTGCGGGCGTCGAAAGTTCGCTGTTTCGGGTTTTCCTGGGCGTCATCCTTCTGGGGGCCGTCATCCTGAACACCTATATCCGCCGCATGATCACAGGAGAGCGTTGATATGAACACGCGGACAGAGCACGCGCCGATCATCGAGATGCGCAACATCGAAAAGCACTTTGGCGCGGTGATCGCGCTGGCCGGCGTGTCGTTCGACGTCTACCCCGGTGAATGTCATTGCCTTCTGGGGGACAACGGCGCCGGCAAATCAACCTTCATCAAGACGATGTCCGGTGTGCACAAGCCGACCAAAGGCGAGATCATCTTTAACGGCAAGCCGATGCACTTTGAAAACCCGCGCGACGCGATGGAGGCAGGGATTGCCACGGTCCACCAGCATCTGGCCATGATTCCCTTGATGTCGGTCAGCCGCAATTTTTTCATGGGCAACGAGCCTGTGAAGAAAGTTTTGGGCATCAATTTCTTTGACCGCGAACATGCGGATCGGGTCACGATGGAGGCGATGCGCAAGATGGGCATCAACCTGCGCGGACCGGATCAGGCCGTGGGCACCTTGTCAGGCGGCGAGCGCCAGACAGTTGCGATCTCGCGGGCGGTTCATTTCGGCGCGAAGGTGCTGATCCTCGACGAGCCGACGTCAGCTTTGGGCGTGCGCCAGACCTCCAACGTCCTAGCCACCATTGACAAGGTCCGCAAAGAGGGCGTTGCCGTGGTCTTTATCACCCATAACGTCCGCCATGCATTGGCGGTGGGCGATCGCTTTACCGTGTTGAACCGAGGTCAGACCTTGGGCACAGCGCAGCGCGGGCAAATCACGCCGGAAGAGCTGCAAGACCTGATGGCCGGTGGGCAAGAGCTTGCCACGCTGGAAGGCTCACTTGGCGGCACCGTGTGATGGCGGCGCGTCGGAAGGATCTTCTTGACCTGCGCCATCCCTTCTTCCGCCCCTTCTGGCGGCGTATTGCGGTTGTACTTCTGCTTGCGCTTTGGACCGTCATAGAGATTGTCAGCGGGAACCCCTATTGGGCGCTGCTGGTGGGCGGCATCGGTGCCTATGCCATCTATGTCTTCTTTTTCGATTTCGACTTGCCCGGGGATCACCCGACGGACAAGGATGCCTCCTAGTGCTCTGCTCCATTTAATAAACTGCGAAGAAACTCATGACCGACCTTTTGCGCTCGCCCACTGGCCACTCTGGCAAAGTCCACGATATCACACCTGCCGCGGCGGGCTGGGATTATGTGGGTTTCGGGCTCTACCACCTCAAGCCGGGCGAGACTGCGGCCGAGGCCACCGGCGCGCGCGAAGTCATTTTGGTGATCGTCGAAGGCAAGGCAGAGGTGTCAGCCGCAGCGCAGCGTTTCGGCGTGATGGGCGCGCGCATGTCCGTTTTCGAGAAGACACCGCCGCATTGTCTTTATGTGCCGGGCGACACCTCTTGGACGGCAACGGCTGTGACAGACTGCGTCCTTGCGGTCTGTTCCGCCCCTGCGCAGGGTGATTATCCGGTGCAGCGCATTGGCCCTGACGGGATCGAACTTACCCCGCGCGGCATCGGACAAAATCAGCGGTTCATCAACAACATCGCCATGGAAGCGCGCGATGTCGCGGGCAGCCTTCTGGTGACAGAGGTCTTTACGCCATCGGGTAACTGGTCGTCCTATCCCAGCCACCGTCATGACGAGGACGACTATCCCCACATGACCTATCTTGAGGAAACCTATTACCACCGCCTGAACCCCGGGCAGGGCTTTGGCATCCAGCGGGTCTATACCGAGGACGGCACGCTGGATGAAACCATGGCGTTCAAGGACGGTGATGTTGTTCTGGTCCCCAAAGGCCACCACCCCTGCGCTGCCCCTTACGGCTATGAGCTTTATTATCTGAACGTCATGGCCGGACCGCTGCGCAAGTGGCGCTTCAAAAATGACCCGGCTCACGATTGGATCGCACAGCGCGATGCAGCAAATCTCTAGGAGATACTGATGGACAAGATGGTAGAAAACGCGGCCGGTTATTATGACGCGAACCGCTGCAATCTTGACGATTTCAAAGCTCTTGTTGCGCAGACGGTCAATCTGGCAGATCTGCCCCACGCCATAGCGGCGCCCAAGAACGTCCCGGTCTACGATGGCGCGGCTTTGGCGGCTGTCTTGGCGGACCCGTCCGCGCGACGTGTGTTGATGGGCGAATGGGCGCGGATTCTGCATAGCGGGGCAGGGGTGTTTGTGATCAAAGGCGCATGCCCCGATCACGCGGCAATTGATGCCGCAACCGCCATCTATGACCAAATTATTGCGGCAGAAAAAGCGAAGAACGGCGGTGGCGCGGATCATTTTGCCGCCGCCGGCTCCAACGACAGGGTTTGGAATTCGCTCCAAAAGCTGTGCGAGGCGGCTCCGGATATCTTTGTGCGGTATTTCGCAAGCCCTGCCATTGATGCCGCCTGTGAAGCATGGCTTGGACCGAACTATCAGATGACAGCACAGGTCAACCTTGTGCATCCGGGCGGACAGGCGCAGCAGGCGCATCGCGACTATCATCTGGGGTTCCAGACAGCGGATGTGAGCGCAACCTATCCCGCCCATGTTCATGACCTGTCGCCGCTGATGACCTTGCAGGGTGGCATCGCACATTGCGATATCGCGGTGGAAAGCGGGCCGACCAAGCTCTTGCCGTTTTCACAGCTTTACCGTCCGGGCTATGCCGCCTGGCGGCGCGATGATTTCCGGGCGTATTTCGAAACCCACCACGTGCAATTGCCACTGGAAAAAGGGGATGCCGTGTTCTTTAGCCCGGCTTTGTTTCATGCAGCAGGCGCAAACAAGACGCCTGACATCCACCGGATGGTGAACCTGCTCCAGATCTCATCCGCTTTTGGCCGGGCGATGGAAACCGTTGACCGCACCGCGATGTGCAAAGCGGCGTTTCCTGCACTGCAAAGGTTCCATGCCGAAGGATCACTCGCACCCGCCGCCTTGGAGGCTGCTTTGAGCGCGATCGCAGAAGGGTATTCCTTTCCCACCAACCTTGACCGCGACCCGCCTTTGAATGGGCTGGCGCCTGTGACGCAAAAGGAACTGTTGCGCCAAGCGGTCCATGAAGGGCATGCGCCTGAAGATTTAGCGCGCAATCTGGCGAGGCTTGCAGAACGCCAAAAGGCATAGTCCGTCATATAGGTTCGCGTTTGGCGTCTTCTTCATCGCCATTGTGCCAAAAATCCATCTCTTTGTGGTCACAATATAGTATTCTATACGGATTACATGGTTCGGGTTAAGGTGCGGAATGGATTTGATCTGGGAATTTGGACGTAGCTTTCTGCTGAATGCAGAGCAGACTATGTATGCCATGAGTGACCCAAATCACCGCATTTACTATGTTTATGTACTCACTTCGGTGATCATGGCGTTCCTGATCTACAAAAGTTCCAAGGCCAAACTGGTTTCGGATGAAAAGACATTCCTGCGATTCCTGTTCCCGAAAAAAGTCTGGAGTCATCCATCGGCATGGCTCGATCTGAGGTACTTTTTCTTTCACAGCCTTATCGGAAAGTTCCTGATTGCCGGGTTTTACGTTGCGGTTCTGGTGACTTCATTTCGCTGGGCATCGGGAGGTATCTCGATCACCGAGGCAACAAACCAAAGCACACTTTCCACGGGACAAGGGATCGCGCTTTCGATTGCCTTTATGATCGTCACGATGGTCATCTCTGATTTTATGGCGTGGTATTGCCACTATCTGCAGCACAAGTCGCCCTTGCTGTGGCAGTTTCACAAGGTGCATCACAGTGCAGAAGTCATGCATCCGGTGTCGAATTACCGCGAGCATCCCATCGACAATCTTCTGTATAACACCGTACTTGGTGCCACCTACGGCATCGTGGTTGGCGCGACTTTGCGGTTTCTGGGATACATCCCCAGCGTCCCGGCGCTCTTGGGTATTCCGCTTCTTACGCTGGCGTTCAATGCGGTGGGCTACAATCTGCGCCACAGCCACATCTGGCTGCGCTGGCCGGGAAAATGGTCCATGATTTTTCCCTCTCCTGCACACCATCATGTGCATCACAGCTCTCACCCTGACCATCTCGACAAGAATTTTGCCTTCATGTTTCCGATCTGGGATGTCATTTTCAAGACCTATCACATGCCAGAGGACAACAGAGATGTGAAATTTGGCATCGGTGAGGGCAACGCAGAAGAGTTGACCTCCTGTACGCGGCTTTACTGGGTGCCGTTCAGGGATGCCTATCGTGTGGTTCAAGCACAGATCAAGGGCGTGGCATTCAATATGTCCAAACCCGAACCGGTCAAAGATCGAAAAAACCATCCCGCTGAATGAAAAACAACGTGAATGTAAGCCCGTTTTGCACGGCAGGGTTGGCGTTCATGGCTGAAAGACGCGCAATGTAGCAACTGCTCTATCGACAGCCGCGACGAATAGAACATTGTTTCTATTCATTTATTTTGAAACTCATCTTTCTGCCGGCAGTCTGGAAACAAGCGGACCTGCGCCTGACATATCTGCGTCCAATTGTCGACATTATCATTTCTTAAGCAAATGCTGTTGGGGTGTGTTGAACGTAGAGCCTCAAGTGTTTTGTTAGTCCCATAATCCGGAGTTGGATCATGATGTCCGATCTAAGATCAGTGCAATCCGATGCACTTAGTTTCGATGTAGCCACTGTGGCGTACAAAGGTGCGCGTGAGAGCCAAGAAGATCAGTTGGTGTCCAATTTTCCTTTAGGTCAGGAAACAGGGTTTGCTGTTCTGGCTGATGGAATGGGTGGACATGCCTCCGGGGCCATTGCCAGCGCGCTCGTCATGTCTGAGGTTTTCACGCAGTTGAAAATGCAGGAAGGGCAGCTTGATGATGGGCTCCTGAACATTCCTGAGACACTGCGCGCCGTCACCGATGCCGCAAACCAGCGCATCGCCGACCATATCAAGACGGACGACGAAACCCACGGCATGGGATCGACCCTGCTCACGACGGTCATCCGGCAAAACAAGCTTTATTGGATCTCTGTCGGGGACTCCCCGCTGTTGTTGTTCCGCGACGGTGCGTTGCGTCAACTGAACAAAGATCACTCGATGGCACCGCAGATCGACATGATGATCAAGGTCGGCGCGATGACCGAAGAAGCCGGTCGCAACCATCCTGATCGCAACACGCTCACATCAGCGATGTCGGGCGGGGTGATTGACGCGATTGACTGCCCAAGCCGTCCCGTCGCCTTGCAGCCTGATGACATCGTCATTGCCGCGAGTGATGGACTGCAATTCCTGTCAAGCGCGACAATCGCAAAAACGCTCAAACAAACGCAAAGCGGTCATTGCTTTGAGATTGCCAAAGCCTTGCTCACAGCCTTGCAGGACCTCGACAACCCGGATCAGGACAACGCAGCGATCGTTGTCATCAAGCTGAACAGCGGCGACCAGAACGCCTCTGCCTTGGACGCGGACGACCTTCCGGTGCTGGCAATCGCTGACGACGAAAGCGAAGAGAATCCTCTTGAAGAAACCGGCCCTGTCGCAGCGAAGCTCATGCGCGTTGTCCAGCTTAAGAGGGACGCCGATCACCCACCGGCCCAAACAGAGGTTGCAGATGCTGAAGATGCGCCCGATGAAAAAGTAGCCTACTGGTACCGCGGTCAAAAGTACTACAAAGACTGACGCACCCGCGTCAGCGCTTTGATCCGCGGCTGGGGTGG
>NZ_JANQTS010000020.1 GCF_030731595.1 Yoonia sp. | reverse complement strand
TCGGCATTCCGGGGGTGCATAATCAGGAAATGTATCGCGGGATCGAAGAGGCAGGCATCCGGCATATCCTCGCGCGACACGAACAGGGGGCGGGGTTCATGGCAGATGGCTATGCCCGCGCGACCGGTAAACCGGGCGTGGCCTACGTGATTTCTGGTCCCGGTCTGTGCAACATCATGACGCCGATGGGGCAGGCCTATTCCGACAGCGTGCCGATGCTGGTGATTTCGTCCGTGCTTGATGAGACAGAGGCCAAGCGCGGGCAATTGCACCAGATGAAGGATCAGGAAGGGGCGGCAGCCACGGTGTGTGACTGGTCCGTCACAGCACGGACGCCAGAGGCGACCTATCAGTTGATTGATCGGGCCTTGATCCAGATGGAAACGGGGGTTCCTTCCCCCAAACATATCCAAGTCCCGATTGCGCAGCTTGAGGCACAGGCAAAAGCGCCTCCCGCACGCCCCGCAGATTGGCCGACCTGCCCCGAGCCTGCCCCCCTGCAGTGCGCGACTTTGGTCGAGCGCCTGACGGCATCAAAGCGCCCCTTGTTCATTTTTGGTGGCGGCGCTGCACGTGGCGTGGCGCGCTGGTGGCCGCATTTCCAACGATTGAATGCAGCGTCCTTTACCACCTATGCAGGGCGCGGGATCATTCCCGATGACAGCCCTTTGCATTACGGCGCTACTCTTGCGCGGCAAAGCAGCGCCGATGTGATCGCCTCTGCAGATTTGATCGTCGCCGTGGGGACCCGGCTAAGCGAAGTTGATCTTTGGCGTGACGATCTGGGCCACACGGCCCCGATGATCCGCATTGATCTTGACCAGGAAAGCCTGACGGACCGTCATCGCGCAGAAACGCGCATCCTTGCGGATGCCAGCGCGCATCTGACCGACAGCCTGATCCAAATGGAAGGCGTGAAGCAAACCACTTGGTCAGCCAAAGAAGTCTCAGCCACACGTGCGCGCTGGCGCGCCGAACTCGATGCCGAACGCCCCGGTATTCTTCCCGTTGCTGACGCCCTCAAGGCTGTCCTGCCTGACGACACGATGATCTACTCGGACATGACCCAATTCGCCTATGCCGCCAAGGAGGTCTATCCGATGGACCGCCCCGGCCATTGGCATCACCCTTACGGCTTTGGGACGCTGGGCTATGCGCTACCGGCGGCGATTGGTGGCAAGATCGGCGTGGGGGATCAGCCAGTGGTCGCAATTCTGGGCGATTATGGCTTCCAGTATACAGTGCAGGAACTCGCGGTCGCGGTGGAACTCGAGCTTACGCTGCCGATTATCATCTGGGACAACGGCAAACTGGGTGAGATCGAAGACAGCATGGTCCGCGCCCAGATCGCCCCCAATGCGGTCATCCAACGCAACCCCGATTTCCTCAAACTGGCCGAGGCTTACGGGGCAGCGGCGGTGCAGCCCGCTGATCTGGGTGAACTGGCCCAGATGATCCAGACGGCCCTTGCAACCAAAGGGCCGACTGTGATCCGCGTGCCGTCCACAATCGCGCTTACCAGCAGCTAACCAAAACCGCCGCATCTGTCGCTTTGCGCTGCAAGGCGACGGGACCAATCGCGGGAGCGGGATCAGCGACTGAAACAGCCACGCCCGCTTGGGTCAGCAAGGCGACAATATCCGCCGCATTCAGAGAGAATTGCACTTCAGGGGGGAGCGCCTGAGATGTTGCACCTTGGCGTGGCAAAAGCATACCCAGAACAGCACCACTTTCAGCCAGAACAGCACCGCCCGCATTGCTGGGCCGGGCCAGTACAGAAAGCCGTTTGAACCGCGCATCATTGGACAGATCACGCAAGTCGATCAAGGTGCCAAAGGTCAGGGTCGGCGCGGGCAAGACCCCGTCGAAAGGATACCCGGCAAGCGCGATCGGGTCTTGCAAGCGCGGTGTGCCCCCTTGGAATTGCAGGATATCAATCGGGGTGACGGGCGAAGTGGGGCGCAAAATGGCCAGCCCGAGTTCTGGCACCGTCACCAAGACTTCGGCCTCGGTGTCACGGTCGAAAGTCAGGCGTTCGCAACTCTGCAAAACTTCGGAGGTTGTCACAACATGACCCTCGCCCGAGACATAAAACCCAGACCGCGAAAGCTGTGGTTGACGGACCGAAAGACCAGAAATCATGTCGATCGTCTGGTCCGCGCTGGGCGGCACGATATTGGGATCAAGCACGCCGTCAATCCGCGCAAAGCTTGACTGCATCGCATCCAAAACACGCGCAAACCGGCGGCTATCGCCCTGCGGCCAAACAAGGGTAAAGCCCTTGATTTCACCATCAACAAGGCTGGCGGTCGTGTAGGACTGGATGTCGTTGTCGGCGCCCTCAATGACGAATGCATTGTCCGACAGGCGGCGCGCGCCTTCGGGTGGGACAATATCAAGAACCTGCATGACCTCGAAAAGCCCCGCCAGCCTGCCTGCATCGCCGGGCTGAGAGATCAGCAGGACACGCGCTTGCGGCAGGTCCCCAGAGGCGGTGTACTGGGCGAAAGGTGGTTGAAACTCTGCAAAAGTGACCATTGCGAGCGGAATTTGCATCGCGATCCCGGTCGCATCATCACGCACCATCTGCATGCCGGCACTTTCCAGATCAAAATTGTACTGGCCCAGCAAAAGTGCCCGCTGGCTGGTCGTCAGCACCCCTGTTGGATCTTGATTATTCGCAATCTGCCAGTCTTCCATCGCGCTGCGGGTCCCGCGCCCGAATGCACCGTCAATCGCGGCGTTGTAAAAGCCTGCCCACTGCAGCGCTTTTTGCAGTTCTTGGCGTGCCTCAGGGGACAATGCGGCCTCGGCGGCGCGGGCTTCTGCCACAGTTTCCTGCGGCCCTGTCAGGGGGATGTCGGGCAAAGCAGGTGATACAAAGGCGATCTCATCTTGTGCGATTTCGTTCGGCGTGACGTTTGCCGAACCGCCGATTGGCCAGAATTGCTGTTCAAACCGGCGACCGTTCTGCAGATAGCTGTCAGAGGGGATTTGTCGGCTGGCCAGCAGCCGCGACAATTCCTGCCGTGCCAGTTGTTCGCTGTAAGGGCCCAAGACGATTCCATAGAATCCGGTTCCCAGATAATATCCCTGCACATCGCTGAACCTGCGCGCATATTCGCGGGCGCGCTCTGTCGCTTCGGTCAGTGTTTGGCGGGCTTCGATTTGCACCCAAAAGCTATCTTGCGCTTTGGCGGGGACGGTGGACAAAGAAAGTAGAACGACAGCGAAAAACGCCCTGAGCATGGCAAACCTCGGGATAACAAATCAATTTCGAATTGACTGGCCCGCTGTGCTCAAGGACGCAAGACAAACCGACGTGAGTCAGTTGATTAATTCCTGACCCGTTGCCCAATTGACCCTTGCCGCCCAGCACCCTATTGAACGGCCCATAGCGAAAGAGGTTTCAGATGGCGGACAAACCACGCAGTTTTCAGGACATTATCCTGCGGCTTCAGACCTACTGGGCCAGCAAAGGCTGCGCGATCCTGCAACCCTACGACATGGAAGTGGGCGCAGGCACGTTCCACCCCGCCACAACCCTGCGCGCGCTGGGCAACAAGCCCTGGGCCGCCGCCTATGTGCAGCCCTCACGCCGCCCGACGGACGGGCGCTATGGCGAAAACCCCAACCGCTTGCAGCACTACTACCAGTATCAGGTGCTCATCAAACCGTCGCCACCCGATATGCAGGACCTCTACCTTGGCTCGCTCGCGGCGATTGGCATTGACGCAGCCGTCCACGATATCCGCTTTGTCGAAGACGACTGGGAAAGCCCGACGCTGGGCGCCTGGGGCCTGGGCTGGGAGGTCTGGTGCGACGGCATGGAAGTCAGTCAGTTTACCTATTTCCAGCAGGTTGGCGGACACGACTGCAAACCGGTCTCGGGTGAATTGACCTATGGGTTGGAGCGCCTTGCGATGTATGTGCTGGGCGTTGATCACGTCATGGACATGCCATTCAACGACCCCCAAACACCGATCCCTTTGACCTATGGCGATATCTTCCGGCAAACTGAACAGGAATATTCGCGCTGGAACTTTGATGTGGCCGATACCGAGGTGCTGCTCCAGCACTTCAAGGATGCAGAGGCCGAGTGCCAGCGCATTCTGGACGCCCCCGCCGAAGATCCCAAGACAGGCAAGCGGATCATCATGGCGCATCCCGCCTATGACCAATGCATCAAGGCCAGCCATGTCTTCAACTTGCTCGACGCGCGCGGCGTCATCTCGGTCACCGAACGCCAAGCCTATATCGGGCGCGTGCGCGCGCTCGCCAAGGCCTGCGCCGACGCCTTTGTGCAAACCGAAGCGGGCGGGGCTGCGGCCTGATGGCGAGGATCATTATCGTGGCAATGCTTGTGATGGCCGCCGTCTTGGGTGGCGTACTTTATTATCAACAGGTCTATGCCTACTACGAGGATGTGGTGGCAGGCCCTGATGCGATCATGCTCACCTCCGTGTCGACCGGCGCGGCAGAGCCGCTTTTGATCCAGAATTTTGCAGGCATCGACGCGATCAGCAGCCCGCTGCGGTATCGTGCCTGTTTTGAAACACCGATCAGCCAAGCGACGCTGACCGAAACCTTTGTGATCGTCGAAAATGCCGAACCGCGCGTTGCCCCCCGCTGGTTCGACTGCTTTGATGCCGCCCAGATTGGCGCTGACCTTGGCGGCGATGCCATTGCCTTTATGGGTGTCGAGAATATCCAGTACGGGATCGACCGGATCGTTGCGATCTATCCCGACGGGCGCGGTTATGCCTGGCACCAGATCAATCAATGTGGCGAAGTCGTCTTTGACGGCAATCCGGTCCCCGAAGGCTGCCCCCAACCCCCTGAAAGCCCCAACTGATGCCTGATCTTCTGATTGAACTTTTCTCCGAAGAAATCCCCGCACGGATGCAAACCCGCGCGGCAGAAGATTTGCGCAAGCTGGTCACCGATGGTCTGGTCGAAGCGGGGCTGACCTATGCAGGAGCAGCTGCGTTTTCGACGCCGCGCCGCTTGGCGCTGTCGATCGAAGGGCTGACGGCTGAAAGCAAAGCGGTACGGGAAGAGCGCAAAGGCCCCAAAGTCGGCGCGCCGGATCAGGCGATTGACGGCTTCCTGCGCGGGGCAGGTGTGGCCCGCGACGACCTGCAGGTGCGCGACGACAAAAAGGGCCAGTTCTATGTGGCCGTGATCGAAAAGCCCGGCCGCATGGCCGCCGAGATCATCGCCGAAGTGCTGGAAAGCGCGATCCGTAACTTCCCGTGGCCTAAATCCATGCGCTGGGGTTCTGGTACACTGAAGTGGGTGCGTCCGCTGCACGCGATCCTGTGCATTCTGACCGATGAAGCCGGGGCCGAAGTCGTGCCGATGGACGTGGACGGGATCACATCGGGCAAGACCACGTGCGGGCACCGTTTCCTCGCGCCTGATGTGTTTCCTGTTACGTCCTTTGATGATTACGAGGCCAAGCTGAAACGCGCCCATGTCATCCTGCGTGCCGAAGAACGGGCCGAGGTGATCTGGCACGAAGCGACCAACCAGGCCTTTGCGCTGGGCCTTGAAGTGGTCGAGGACAAAGGCCTGCTGGCCGAGGTTGCGGGGCTGGTCGAATGGCCCGTCGTGCTGCTGGGCCAGATCGGCGAGGACTTTCTGGGACTGCCGCCCGAGGTCCTGCAAACCTCGATGAAAGAGCACCAGAAATTCTTTTCCGTGCGTAACCCCAAGACAGGCCGGATCGAACGTTTTGTGACCGTCGCCAATATGGAGACTGCCGATCACGGTGCGACCATTCTGGCAGGCAATCAAAAGGTGCTGGCGGCACGTCTGTCGGATGCGAAGTTCTTTTGGGAAAATGATCTGCGGACGGTCAAGACCGTGGGCCTTGAAGGCATGGGCGCGGGGCTGGCCGAAGTAACCTTCCACAACAAACTGGGGTCGCAGGCTGACCGGATAATTCGGATCGAAGCCTTGGCGCGCGAAATCGCGCCCTTCGTCGGGGCCAAGCCTGATCTGGCGGCAGAGGCCGCGCGGATTTGCAAAGCCGACTTGCAATCGGAAATGGTCGGCGAATTCCCTGAACTGCAAGGGCTGATGGGCCGCTACTACGCGCAAGCGGCAGGCCATGACGATGGCGTGCCAGAGGCATGCCAAGAACACTATTCCCCGCTGGGGCCATCCGATGATGTGCCGACTGCGCCTGTGTCCGTCGCTGTCGCGCTGGCCGACAAGATCGACACGCTGACAGGGTTCTGGGCGATTGACGAGAAACCGACCGGAAGCAAGGACCCCTTTGCGCTGCGCCGCGCGGCGCTGGGGGTTATTCGGTTGGTGTTGGAGAATGACCTCAGGATTGACCTCGCGAAGCTCATTGCGGCGGCGGCCGCGCCCGACGAATTCTCGATGCAGATGAAACTTGGCTTCGACATGGCAACGGGTCCCAGCGATGAGGATATCATTCGGGACTTTGGCGAAGAGCTTGCCAGAGACATTATTTCGACCCGTGGAATGTTCCAAGCGATCGCACATGCATCGCAGTCACAGGACGATGACAGCGCAGATCTGGCGCTGAGCCTCCTCTCCTTCTTCCACGACCGGCTCAAAGTCTTCCTCAAAGACAAGGGCATCCGGCACGACATCATCGACGCCTGCATTGCCATGCCCGGCAATGACGACCTGACCCTTCTTGTCAAACGGGCCGAGGCGCTGGCGGCGACCCTTGCCACCGATGACGGCGAGAACCTGATCCAAGGGTTCAAGCGCGCCAACAATATCCTCACACAAGCCGAGGAAAAAGACCGGGTCGAATACTCCTATGGCGCGGACCTGAAATATGCCGAGGATGACGCCGAAAA
>NZ_JANQTS010000019.1 GCF_030731595.1 Yoonia sp. | reverse complement strand
CCTTTGGGTCCTCGGAGCCGCATCATCCGCAGACCGATGTATCGTTTAAGGTGGGCAAACAGCATTTCAACTTTTCGTCGCTGGATGAACGAGGTCATGTAGGCGTCGGTTTTGCGGATTTCGCGAGCGACGTCTCGGGCGGCTTCGTGCACGGACCGCATGAGGCGTCTCCCGTGGTCTTTCGGGCAGCATTGCGGCTTCAAAGGGCATGCGTCGCAGTCTTGCTTGGAGGCGCGGTATCTTATGAACCCATCTTTGCCGCCATTTGCTTTTCGTGGCTTTGAGAAGTTCCGCCGATATGTTTGCAGGGTTTTACCGTTCGGGCAGGTATAGCTGTCGGTCGTCGGGTCGTAGACAAAGTCATCTCGTGAGAATGTGCCGTCGGTGCGTTTGGATTTGTCCCAGACCGGGATGTGTGGCGCGATCTTGCGGTCCTCGACCAGCCACCCAAGCATCTCCGCCGATCCATAGCCTGTATCGCCGACAAGCTTGTCGGGTTTGATCCCGAAGCGCTCTTGCACCCGATCAATCATGTCCCTTGCTGCACGCGCCTCGGCGGGCCTGATCGGGGCCGTCGGTTCAACATCCACAATGACGGCATTATCCAGATCAACCAGATAGTTGGTGGAATAGGCAAAGTAGGCGGCTCCCCCGTCAGCACCGGTCCAGCGGGCTGCGGGATCAACAGGTGAGATAAATTTAGGAATGGCATCAGTTGATGCGCCGAAGGCTGCGTCGTCGAGTGTCTCAAGATACTCATCCACGGCGCGGGATGTCAGGTCTGGCGGCAAACCTTCCTTGCTATCAACGCCACGCGTCTGATTGGCATTTGCTGGGATCAGGCTGGCATCAACACCAAAGCTGTGACCACCAACCAGACCCTCATCCATGCAGCGCTGCAAGACGGTCTCAAACAGGTGCCGGAACAGGCCGCTTTCGCGGAAACGCCCGTGACGGTTTTTGGAAAAGGTCGAATGGTCTGGCACCGGATCAGCCAGATCGAGCTTGCAAAACCACCGATACGCCAGATTGACATGCACCTCTTCGCAAAGCCGCCGCTCGGACCGGATGCCCTGGCAATAACCAAGCAAAAGCATCCGGATCATCAGTTCAGGATCAATCGAAGGACGGCCATGTGAACTGTAAAACGGCGCAAGCAGCGGTCGCACTTCAGTCAGGTCAAGGAAGCGATCAATCCCGCGCATGGGATGATCCTGCGGCACAAACTCTTCAATTGAGAACTCATAAAACAGCGCGCCTTGCGCCACTTGCCTCGGTCCCATCATCGCAATGCCCTCCACTCTCAAATCGAGTGAATCAGGGCTTCGGCAACCAATCAACTGACTTTTTCAACAGTATCTCCGCATA
>NZ_JANQTS010000018.1 GCF_030731595.1 Yoonia sp. | reverse complement strand
TGGATCGACGGGGCGGGACCGCTCTGCGCTGTTCTGATAATTGTATTGATGACAAGAGATATGCGCAGAAGTTGGTGACGCTTGATCAGGCGGCATCTTGAACGTGGCGGAGACCATCGCGGAACTCAACCCCTTGGATGATCTCGGGCAGGCGGTTCTGGCCGTCGAGCTTGCGCCATTTCTTCTGCGCCGACATCATTAGCTTGAACGCCATGGCCAGACCGGTCTTTCGGCTGAGGCATCCTTTGGTGCGTTTCGTGCGGTGTCGCACGGTGGCGAAGGTGCTTTCGATTGGGTTCGATGTGCGGATGTGTTTCCAATGTTCCGCCGGATAATCGTAGAAGGTCAGCAGCGCGTCCCGGTCCTTGACCAGCTTGGCCACTGCCTTGTCCCATTTCACGCCATAGGTTTCGATGAAGAAGTCGAAGGCTACGTTGGCTTTGGCTTTTGTCTCGGCCTGCCAGATGTCGTGCAGGTGCGCCTTCGCCTTGGCCTGCACCGATTTCGGCATCGCGTTAAGCACGTTCATGGTCTTGTGGACCCAGCAACGCTGTTCCTGCGTCGTGGCGAAGACCTCGCGCAGCGCCGTCCAGAAGCCGAGCGCACCGTCGCCGATGGCCAGTTTGGGGTCCTGCTTCAGGCCCCGGCGCTTGAGATCGAGCAGCACCTCGCGCCAGCTCTGTGTGCTTTCTCGGAAGCCGTCGGTCATGGCCAGCAGCTCCTTGCGGCCGTATTCGTCCGCCCCGACGATCACCAGAGCGCATTGTTTTTCTTCAGCCATTCGCGGTTTGAAATAGACCCCGTCCGCCCAGATGTAGAGAAAGCGACGCGCACCAAGATCGCGTTTCTGCCAGGCCTCGTAGTCCTGCCACCAGTCGGCCTTCAGCCGGGTGACGGTCTTGGCGGACAGGCCCTTGGCATTCGGGCCCAGCAGCGCCTCCAGCGCCTCGGTAAAATCGCCCGTGGACACGCCCTTGAGATAAAGCCAAGGCAGCAGGTCCTCGACCGATTTCGCCTTGCGCAAATACCGCGGCAGAATGCTCGGCGTGAACGTGACCTTGTCTTCGCCAGCACCCCGATCCCGCACGCGCGGCACCTTCACGGGCACCGGGCCAATGCCGGTCATCACCTCGCGTTCCGGCAGGTGACCGTGTCGGACCAAGCGTGCCCGCCCGTCCTCGAGCTTGTCCCCGGAAAAGGCGTTCATGAGAACGGCCAACTCGGCGTGGATCGCCTGTTCGATCAGCTTGCGCGCTCCATCGCGCAGAACGTCGGTGAATGGGTCGGAGCCAAATCCTGATGGATCAGGCAGTTCACTGATGGTATTCTCTGGCATGTGGCATATCCCTTTCTCGGCTGAGAATTGACGGCGTCTGAACACCGCCATG
>NZ_JANQTS010000017.1 GCF_030731595.1 Yoonia sp. | reverse complement strand
GGCGCATTGATGCTGTCGGCTGACAACACGCGGCGCAGGCCCGCGACACTAGTCGATGACGTCTTCGTCCCTGTTGTCAGGTGGGCCGTTGCGCATGCGGTCAACGACCATAAAGATGATCGCTGCACTCAGCCCGGCTCCGAGGATGATCAAAAACAGTTCCATGGTGCCACTCTAATCTTCTGGGAGCGGAATACGACTCCGGCGTTGGATAGCCTATGCCAATCGGCGGAAATGGCTGCAGATCGCCGAATTCCAGCGGGGATTTCCGCTCATATTCCCTTTTTTGGCAGGTGTCGTCTTATGACATTGTCTGAAAAGGAGGACGTTCAATGGATGAATACACCCAAACCAAATCGAGTGGTGCAAGTGTTATCGGCATTTTATTTGCCGCAATCGTTGCGGTTATTGTCCTGGTCTATGCACTCTTCGCTGGCGGATCAGAAAGCCCCACACTTGATCCGGCCGCAATCGGGACCACTGACGAGGGCGCACCAGCGGTGCAAGACACCTCGACAGGCGAGTCGGCAGCCCCTGCTGCCGGCAACTAAAACCACACTCACTCACAACATCACGGCCAAAGGCGGGCGCAGCCATGCGTCCGCCTTTGGTGCGTTTGTGACCGCGCTGCGGTCCCCCCAAATCGAGGCCCAATTATGCTGACCCTTCATTGCCCCTATTGCGGCGTTGATGCCGACGAAACCGATCTGCATGCGGGCGGGCAGGCGCACCTGAAACGCTTTGGTCCGGGGTCTTCGGATGAGGAATTCGAGGATTACCTGTTCATGCGCGAAAACCCCAAGGGCGTGCATTTCGAACGCTGGCGCCATGTCTACGGCTGCGGCAAGTGGTTTCTTGCGGCCCGCTGCACCAATACTTTGGAGGTCTTCGGCACATACCCCGCACAAACGCTGGAACCGCCCAAAGACATCAGGGACAAGATCGCGGGCACGCGCCCCGGCTGGTCATGGGGGATCTTTAAATGAGCACCCGTCTGGCGAACCAAGGCCGTTTGATCAACAAGAACAAGGCCGTGTCCTTTACCTTCAACGGCAAGCATATGCGTGGGTTTGAAGGTGATACGCTTGCCTCTGCCCTTCTGGCCAATGACCAGATGCTGGTGGGCCGGTCGTTCAAATACCACCGCCCGCGCGGTGTTGTGGCCGCAGGCGCGGAAGAACCCAACGGTCTGGTCAATCTGGGCAAGGGTGCCACTTTCGAGCCGAACCAGCGTATCACCACGACCGAACTCTTCGAAGGTCTGACGGCGACCTCGCAGAACCATTGGCCCAGCCTTGAATTCGATGTGGGCGCGATCAACACCTATCTGTCGCGGTTCCTGCCTGCTGGGTTCTACTACAAGATGTTCATGTATCCGCAGGCCTTCTGGAAACATGTCTATGAGCCGGTCATCCGGCAGTCCGCAGGGCTGGGCAAAGCGCCCAAGGACCGCGACCGCGACACATACGAGCATTTCAACTGCCACGTGGATGTGCTGATTGTGGGCGGCGGCATTGCGGGTCTGGCCGCAGCGCAGGCCGCAGGTGCGCGTGGCGCGCGTGTTCTGCTGGTTGAACAAACCGCCGATTGGGGTGGGCGCGCGGCAGTTGATACGCCCCAGATTGATGGCGTTGCAGCGCCGGAATGGATCAAGACCACCGTTGAAGCTCTTGAAAAGATGCCAAATGTGGACATGCGCCTGCGTTGCATGGGCGCCGGTATCTATGATCACGGCTATGCGCTGGCCTATGAACGGCTGACCGATCATGCCCCTGACAGTGATGGCCCACGCCACCGCTTGTGGCGCATCCGTGCCAAACAGATCGTGACCGCGACCGGTGCGATCGAACGGCCCTTGTCCTTTGCCGCCAATGATCTGCCCGGTGTGCTGCTGGCCTCTGCCGTGCGGGATTATGTGGTGAATTTCGGCGTGTCCTTGGGTGACCGCACTGTGGTTGTGACCAATAACGACGACGCCTACCGCACCGCGATCATCCTCAAACAGGCGGGCCTTGATATCCCCGTGATCGTCGATGCCCGCGCCGAGGTGGAAGGCGAATTGATCGACCAGGCCCGCGATCTGGGTATCCGCATCGAGCTGGGCAAAGGCATCGCCAAGGTCAAAGGTGGCAAGCGCGTCACCGGTGTTGCGCTCTGTGCGCAGGCCGGCGAGGGTGCTGTGCTGGAAGAGATCGACTGCGATTGCGTGGCGATGTCCGGCGGCTGGTCTCCGGTTGTGCATCTGTGGTCGCATTGCGGCGGCAAGCTGATCTGGGACGCGGATCAGGCGATGTTCCGCCCCGATCCGGAACGCGCGCCGACAAGCCACGACGGGCAGCCCTTTGTGGCGACAGCGGGCACCGCGAACGGCCATCTGTATACCGCCGAAGTGGTCAGCGACGGCTGGGCCGCTGGGCGGGCAGCAGCAAAGGCCGCAGGTCATACCAAGCGCGGCGCGCAAGCCCCCATGGGCCATGATGCCGCCGAAGGCCCGATGTCACCCGTCTGGCTGATGCCGCAAGGTGCAGGCCATGCGTTGCGCAGCAAGGCTTGGCTGGATTTCCAGAACGATGTGAAAGTCTCGGATGTGCAACTGGCCGCACAAGAAGGCTTCGAGAGTGTGGAACATGCCAAGCGCTATACCACGCTGGGTATGGCCACGGATCAGGGGAAGCTGAGCAATATCAACGGTCTGGCGATTCTGTCGCAGTCCCTGAATGCGGATATCCCCAATGTCGGCACCACAACGTTCCGCCCGCCCTATACGCCGATCTCGATGGCCTCCATCGCCGGCGTCGCGCGCGATGAATTGTTCCAACCGATCCGCAAGACGCCGGTGTCGGATTGGTCCAATGCCAACGGTGCCGATAACGAACCTGTGGGCCAGTGGCGCAGGCCCTATGCCTATCTGCGCGCGGGCGAAAGCGTGCATGATGCGGTCAATCGCGAAGTCACGAACACCCGCGAGAATCTGGGCCTGCTTGATGCCTCGACCCTTGGCAAGCTGATCGTCAAAGGGCCGGACGCGGGCAAGTTCCTCGACATGATGTATACCAACCTGATGTCCACGCTGCCTGTCGGCAAATGCCGATACGGGCTGATGTGTTCCGAAAACGGGTTCTTGATGGATGACGGTGTTGTGGTCCGCATGGCGGAGGATACGTGGCTTTGCCACACCACCACCGGCGGGGCGGAACGTATCCACGCCCATATGGAAGACTGGCTGCAATGCGAATGGTGGGACTGGAAGGTCTATGTCGCCAATGTGACAGAACAATATGCCCAGATTGCCGTTGTCGGCCCCAAAGCCCGCAAACTGCTGCGCAAAATGGGCGGCATGGATGTGTCCGCCGAGGCGCTGCCGTTTATGCAATGGGCGAGCGGCAAGATCGGTGAATTCGATGCGCGGGTGTTCCGGATTTCGTTTTCGGGCGAACTATCCTACGAAATCGCTGTGCCCGCAGGGCAGGGCCGCGCCTTCTGGGAGGCGCTGATGGCGGCGGGCGAGGAATTCGGGGTGATGCCTTACGGCACCGAGGCGCTGCACATCATGCGGGCCGAAAAGGGCTTTATCATGATCGGGGATGAAACCGACGGCACCGTGATCCCGCAGGATCTGAACCTGCAATGGGCCCTGTCGAAGAAAAAAGAGGACTATCTGGGCAAGCGCGCGCATGAGCGGTCTCATATGGCCGATCCCAACCGCTGGAAACTGGTCGGGCTGGAAACCGAGGATGGTTCCGTGTTGCCCGATGGGGCCTATGCGATTGCTGCAGGCGAGAACGACAACGGCCAGCGCAATACCCAAGGGCGCGTGACCTCGACCTATTATTCACCGACGTTGGAAAAGGGCATCGCCATGGGACTGGTCCACAAGGGGCCGGACCGGATGGGCGAAGTGCTGGAATTCAACAAGGTCGATGGCACCACGGTACGCGCAAAAATCGTTGATCCGGTGTTCTATGACAAAGAGGGGGAGAAGCAGAATGTCTAATGCTGTCAGCGCACTGCAAGGCAAACTTGCCCCCGGTGAGGTCACCATCCGCGAGGCGGGGCTGCGCGGCATGATCGTCCTGCGCGGCGATTTGACCGACAAAAAACTGCGCGCGGTTTGCAGCGGTGTGACGGGGGTCGATTACCCCGGTCAGGGGCAGGCGAACTGCGTGGGCGAAAAAGGCCTGTGCTGGATGTCACCGGACGAATTGCTGGTCTTGGTCCCCTACGCCGAGGTGGCAGAGGCCATCGCCCTGATCGACAAGGCGCTGAAAGGCACGCATTATCTGGCCGAGAATGTTTCGGACGCGCGTGCGCTGATTTTGGTCGAAGGCACCTACGGCCGCGAGGTGATCGCGAAACTTGCCCCTGCCGATCTGCACCCTGACAGCTTCAAGCCCGGCGATTTCCGACGCACGCGACTGGGTCAGGTCGCGGCGGCCTTCTGGATGCGGGACGAAGATACGTTTGAGGTGATCTGCTTTCGCTCGGTGGCGGAGTATACCTTCAACCTCTTGGCCGCGAGCGCAAAGGCGGGTGCGGTGGGGCATTTTTGATAAAGCCCTGTCTTTGGGTTGCATCAGATATGGTCGATTAAAGTCCGGGTCTCATGCCTTCGACCGTCGAGATCATCGCGGCTTCAAAGGATTTCAGACAATACCGCGACGTCTGGGCAAAGCGTGCATCCATATCCAGATTGTCGGCAAAGATGCTCTCCAGCTCCGCCCGTGCCGCAGTTTCGAAGCCTGCAAGCTCTTGATCGCCATAAAAGAAACTTTCGGACCATGCGCCATTGGCAGAGACGATCTCATGTTGTGAAAACATGATGTGGACGTAATCCACCTGCGCGCGCGGTGTCAGCGTGATCCCCGGATGTCCAACCAGATGTTTGGCTGCTACAAGCACCTCGTGGGTTCCGAAGTGGAGTTCGATTTCGGCGGAACCGAGCAGGATGCGGTGTTGCTGCGAGACTTCAAGCACATCCCTGTTTCCAAGTACTCCGGCCTCAATGCGCACCGGCGCAAATTTCTCTGTTCCATGCGTGCGTGCCGCGCCAACCCAGGTCAGCGCTTGTGCGCCGCTATCGCGTGTTACGACCAGATCACCAACTTTGAGGTCCTCAACAGGCACCTCCCCGCGTGGCGTGAGGATCATGGTGCCGCGCACAAAACAGGGCGGGCCCAGTGTGCTCACAGGCATAAAGGTGGATTGGCTCACAACCGTCCTTGCATTGACGGTCCCGTCAAACAGGACACTCCCGTCATTTGGGGTAAAGAAGGGGCTGCCGGTTGTTTCGAAGGTCACGCCTCTGATGAGAGTGCCATCTACAGTAACAGTGTCACCGACCCAAACGCGTGTGATTGTCAGGCCGTTGATTGTCTCTCCGACCTCGATCCGCCCGTCATCATCCTGATCGATCAGCGTGATCGAAACAACGGTCAGCGGTTGCCCCGGAAAAACGGCGGCAATATCGACGGCATATGCTTGGTCTGTATAGGAAGTGGGCATTGTTCTCTTTCAAACCGGAGATGCTGGTGTGGGTATAAACGGACGATGCTGGATTTCAACATAGAGGCATATCATGGCAAATAGCTACCTTGGGTTGCGGGCCTTGTTTATTCTAGCAGGTCTTTGTGCTAAGATTGAGGCATAATTGGTCATGGCGTGCTGCGACGCCCCAAGCAAGACCTGGCAAAGCCGGCCTTTGGTTCCGATCGCTCAGAGCCACGCGTTGATTTGTCATCGGAACGACGCGAGACTCTGTGCATTTGAGCGCGCAAAGATTGAGGGAGAATTTTGATGGTGCAGGTATTGGGCATTGGTGGCGTGTTCTTTCGCGCCAAGGATCCGGTTGCTTTGGCGCAGTGGTATCAAACGCATCTCGGTATCAATCTGGTCCCGACTTCGGCACAGACGCCGCCTTGGGTGACGGAGGCAGGGGTGACGATCTTTTCACCCTTTGATCGCGATACCGATTACTTTCCCCCGGATCGTGCCTTTATGCTGAACTTCCGTGTCGCTGATCTTGAAGCTGCGTTGGCGGAACTGGAGGGCGCGGGCATTGCGGCCAGTCACCATGCGCAGATGGACGGGGTGGGGCATTTCGCCCGGATTCACGACCCAGAAGGCAACCCGGTCGAGCTGTGGCAGCCAGCAGGGGCGTAGTCTAATCGCCCTTTGTTGCTTGCCTGTTGCACCGCACACCCTTGACCTTGGCTGTCCATGTGACATGTACGGGGTAGCCCTGACCTTAACTCAGAAAGATACCCGATATGGCTTTTTCACTTCCCGACCTTCCTTATGCACATGACGCGCTTGCCGCCAAAGGCATGTCTGCGGAAACGCTCGAATTCCACCATGATCTGCACCACAATGCCTATGTAACCAACGGCAACGCGGCCATCGCAGGCACCGAGTGGGAGGGCAAATCCCTCGAAGAGATCATCGTCGGCACTTACAACCCAACATCGGTTGCCCAGAACGGTATCTTCAACAACATCAGCCAGCTGTGGAACCACAACCAGTTCTGGGAAATGATGACCCCGAAAGACAGCGCGATGCCAAGCGAGCTTGAGAAAGCGCTGACCGAAAGCTTTGGCTCGGTTGACGAGTTCAAAAAGCAGTTCAGCGCTGCTGGTGCAGGTCAGTTCGGTTCCGGCTGGTGCTGGCTGGTCAAGAACGCCGACGGATCGCTGGCTGTCACCAAAACAGAAAACGGCGTGAACCCGCTGTGTTTTGGTCAGACAACCCTGCTGGGCTGTGACGTGTGGGAACATTCCTACTACATCGACTTCCGCAACAAGCGTCCTGTGTACCTGACCAACTTCCTGGATCATCTGGTCAACTGGGAAAACGTCGCTTCGCGCATGTAATCCTGCCTGATCTGGACAATAGCAAAGGCCCGTGGGACACCGTTTCCCACGGGCCTTTTTGCATGGAGACGGGGATGATCGGACCAACGCTTGAACAGATCATCGCAGCCTCGGCTTTGCTACAATCGGACATTATTGATACCCCTGTCTTGCCGCTGACTTCGGCCCGTTGGGACGGCATCCTGCCCGATTGCGCCAGCGTCACAGTCAAGCTGGAGCTGTTCCAGCAGACGGGTTCTTACAAGGCGCGCGGTGCTTTGCTGGGCATTCGCGCTTTGTCACCAGCGCAGCGCGCAGCGGGGGTCGTCGCTGCAAGCGGTGGCAATCATGCGTTGGCGGTGTCATGGGCCGCGCAGGCGGCGGGCGTGGACGCGCTGATCACGATGCCCAAAGCCACCGATCCCGCGCGGGTGGCCGGATGCGAGGCGTTGGGCGCGTCAGTCCATCTCTGTGACGATATGGCAGCGGCATTTGCGGCAATGAACGACGCAGCCCAGGCAGGGCGGGCGCTGATGCATCCCTTCGAGGCGGACCATATGGTGCTTGGCGCTGCGACCTGCGGCCTGGAATACGCCCAAGCCGCCCCGCTCATTGACACTTTCGTGCTGCCCATCGGCGGCGGTGGCATGATCAGCGGTATGGCCTGCGCGATAAAGCAGATGAACCCCGACGCGCAGGTGATCGGCGTGGAACCCTTTGGCGCGGACAGCATGTTCCAAAGTTTTGCCGCCGGCGCGCCTGTAGGGATCGACAAGGTGGACACGATTGCTGACAGCCTGGGTTCGCCTTTGGCGATGCCCTATACCTACAGTGTGGCCAAGGCCCATGTGGACCGGATCGTGCGGATCGCCGACCGCGAGATGCTGGCAGCGATGGACATCTATCAAAACGTGCTGCGGATCACGGCAGAGCCTGCCTGCGCGGCCTCTCTTGCGGCTATTCTGGGGCCGCTCAAGGATGATCTGGCGGGGCGGCATGTGGGGATCATTGCCTGCGGATCGAACATCTCGCTTGCGCGATACGCCCAATTGATGGCCGCGCTATAGTGCGGCTTGCAACAGGGCCTCAAGCGCGCGGACATCCTCGGCGACAGTGACAAAGGACAGGATGTTCTCGCCGGCAAAACCGCTATCGACAATGTGGTGCAACAGATCAGTCAAAGGGTCCCAGAACCCGTCGATGTTCAGCAGGATCAGCGGTTTTTCATGCAGACCAAGCTGCCGCCAAGTCAGTGCCTCAAAGAACTCGTCCAGCGATCCGGCCCCGCCGGGCAGAACCACGACCGCATCGGCGTTCATGAACATCACCTTCTTGCGCTCGTGCATCGTTTCGGTGACCACAAATGTGTCCAGATCGCGCTTGCCGACCTCCCAGTCCATCAGATGGGAGGGGATCACGCCAAAGGTCTTGCCACCCGCCGCCTGCACAGCAGTGGCGACGCGGCCCATCAGCCCCACATCACCTGCGCCGTAGACAAGGCGCCAGCCATTGGCGGCAAGCATTTTGCCTGTCGCTGTCGCGCTTTGGGCAAATTCGGGATCGTTGCCGTCACGTGAGCCACAATAGACACAGACGGACTTTGGAAATGCAGACATAAGGCACCTTTTGCGCAGCTTCGCTTTGACCGGTCATAGCCGCGTTGCTAAGGTGTCTCAACCTCTGGGTGGGGGTTTATCGGGGCGCATGCGCTGCAAAGGGGTCAGGACGTGTCAGAGCAAGTGAAATCGAAAACGATGCCCATCCTTCTGGGGGGTGGTTTGGCCATTGCCATCGGTGTGGCGGTTTTCCTGCTGATGCCGGCACCTGACATGGCCGTTGTCGATGCAGCCGATGTGGCGCAAACCCCCGATGTAGCTGCCGAAACAGCACCCGAGGTGGTCGCGGCCGCGCCGGTGGCTCCGGCAGAACCTGTGGCACCGATGGTCCCCGAATTTGATACCTTCCGTGTCGAGGTCGACGGTGCCATGGTCATCGCCGGGCGCGCAGAGCCGGGGCAGGTGGTCGATGTCATGCTTGCCGGTGTCGCGATTGACCGTGTTACGGCGGATGGGTCTGGCAACTTTGTCGCCTTGCCCATGGCCGGCCCGTCCGACGTGCCCCGCCGACTGACGCTTGTTGCGGATCCAGAGGGCAGTGCGATCGGGTCCACGACCAGCTACATCGTTGCCCCGATTGCTGCACCTGTCGTTGTCGCGGCAGCACCAGAGGCGGATACCGTGCAAGCAGAAGAAAGCAGCATCGCAACAGCTGACGCCGATGAAAGCGGGGCGGCCAGTGCCGCGCCGCTGGCACCGGAAGTGCCTGACGTAGAGGTCGCCGTCGTTGCACCACCTCCACCCACCGTTTTGCAAGCCGATGCAGATGGTGTGCGGGTCGTGCAAGGCGGCCCAAGTCTTGCCAGCCCCGAAGAGGGCGCGAATATCGCCTTGGATGCCATCACATATGATCCTCAGGGCGAGGTCAAACTGTCTGGCCGCGCCATCGGCGATGGCGCAGTGCAGGTCTATATCGACAACGAACCAGTGACCGCCGCGCCGGTGACAGAAGGTGGGGATTGGCGGATTGATCTGCCGCAGATTGATACCGGCGTTTACACGCTCCGTATTGATGAGGTTGATGCCCAAGGCGACGTCGTCTCGCGGATCGAGACACCCTTCAAGCGTGAAGAACCCGAGGCGGTTGCAGCCGTCATGGCCGAGGAAACCTCAGCTGACGGGTTTCAGGTCGCGCTCAAGACCGTGCAGCCGGGTGCGACCCTTTGGGCAATCGCCGAAGAGAACCTTGGCAGCGGAATCCTTTATGTTGAAGTCTTCGAGGCCAATGCCGATCTGATCCGTGATCCCGACCTGATTTACCCCGGCCAGATCTTCCGCATCCCCGATATCAGCCAATAGCGCCGCACCCTCTGGTCAAGGCGGGCAGGGCACCTTAGGAAAGGGGGCCGCCGTCTGGAGTTTTCATGCGTCACCTGACCAAAACCGATGCCAATCTTGATGATGCCCAAGTACAGGGCTGGAATGTCATAAAGCGCGTGATCCCCTATCTTTGGCCCGAAGGTCAAGGCTGGGTGAAACGCAGAGTCGTTGTGGCGCTGGCGGTCCTGCTTCTGTCCAAGGTGATCGCTGTAGGCACGCCAGTCCTTTACAAGCAAGCGGTCGATGCGCTGGCACCGGAAGGTGCCGACGCCGCCACGATCTTGGGCTTGGGTGCGGTTGGTCTGACTTTGGCTTACGGGTTCGCCCGCCTGATGACGGTTGGCTTCCAGCAGTTGCGCGATGTGGTCTTTACCCGTGTGGGCCAGCGTGCGTTGCGGCAGTTGGCGCTTGAAACCTTCACCCATATTCACCGCCTGTCCATGCGCTATCACATCACCCGCAAGACCGGTGGCCTGAGCCGGATCATCGAGCGGGGCGTGAAAGGCGTGGACTTCCTTTTGCGGTTCCTGCTGTTCTCGATGGGGCCCTTGGTGCTCGAGCTTTTGATGATCTCGGTCATCTTGTTTTTCCTTTTTGATGTCTGGTACCTGGCGGTCGTTGTTCTGACGATTGCCCTTTACGTCTGGTTCACGTTCAAGGTCACCGAATGGCGGGTCAAAATCCGCAAAGAGATGAACGATCAGGACACCGACGCCAACCAAAAGGCGATCGACAGCCTGCTGAATTTCGAGACGGTCAAATATTTCGGTGCCGAGCGTTGGGAGGCCGACCGCTATGATATGTCGATGGCCAACTATGAAAGTGCCGCGATCAAGACCAATTACTCACTTGCCTTCCTGAACTTCGGCCAATCGGTGCTGATCACCGGCGGCCTTGTGGCGGTGATGGTGATGGCGGCATTTGGCGTGCAACGCGGTGATCTGACCGTGGGCGATTTCGTTATGGTGAACGCCTATATGATCCAGATCACCATGCCGCTGAACTTCCTTGGCACGGTCTACCGTGAAATCCGGCAGGCGCTGATTGATATGGGCGATATGTTCGGCCTTCTCGAACAACCGGCCGAGGTGACGGACAAGCCCGGTGCCAAAGACCTTGTTGTCTCGGGTGGTCGTGTCTCGTTGCAAAATGTGGCGTTTGGCTATGATGCCGCGCGCCCGATCCTCAAAGGTATCAACCTAGAGGTGGAACCGGGCCAGACGGTCGCGATTGTCGGCTCTTCGGGGTCGGGTAAATCGACAATTGGACGCTTGCTGTTCCGCTTCTATGACGTCAGCGGCGGGGCCTTGTTGATCGACGGGCAAGACGTGCGCGACATCACCCAGTCCAGTCTGCACGCGCAAATCGGGGTCGTGCCGCAAGATACGGTCCTGTTCAATGACACCGTGCATTACAACATCGCCTATGGCCGCCCTGATGCATCCGAGGACGAAATTATCGCCGCTGCAAAAGCCGCCAAGATCCACGACTTTATCGAGAGCCTGCCCGATGGCTATGCCACAACCGTGGGCGAGCGTGGTTTGAAGTTGTCAGGCGGTGAAAAGCAGCGTGTTGGCATCGCCCGCACCTTGCTGAAGAACCCGCCGATCCTTCTGCTGGACGAGGCGACATCGGCACTGGATACCGAGACCGAGATGGAAATTCAGGCCGAGTTGAAGGCCATGGGCGAGGGGCGTACCGTGATCACCATCGCGCACCGCCTGTCCACGATTGCCGATGCAGACCGGATCGTGGTGCTGGAAAACGGCGTGATCGTCGAAGAAGGGCGGCACGACGATCTGCTGGCCAGCGAGGGGCGTTATGCCCATCTGTGGAACCGGCAGTCGGAAGAAGAAGCGGCCTAAGAGGGCCTGATTGACACGGGCCAATAACGCAGGCCCGTCACATCTGATGATATGCGTGGTCGCAGCGCGCAGGCGCTTTGCTGTTCGCCCGCTTCATGCATTTGCCGAAAATATGGTTCATCCGCTTAATTGATAGACGCGGTTGCGGTGTGATCGGGCTGATCTGGACGCTGAGGCGCGAAAAGCGGTTATTTTGCACCTGCAGCATTGACTTTCGCGCGCGGGGATGCACTTTAGCGACATGAATGTTACATAAGCGACACGGGCGGAGCCATCCGCCTTATCCGATCAGATTGACCGTACCTGTGGGTGCGTCTCTTGCGTCGCTTTGAAAATCAGAGGTTATCAATGAAACATCACGTCATTTCTGGCGTGCCTATGCATTCGCATGCGCGCCCCTACAATAGGGTCACCGTGATTGGTGCCGGTTCCTGGGGAACGGCGCTTGGCGTGACGCTTGCGCGGGCTGGCTGCACCACATTGCTATACGGGCGCGACCCTGCCGTGATCGACGAAATCAACACGCTGGCCACGACAGAGCGGTTCCTGCCAGGCGTCGCGCTGCCCAAGGCGCTGGTTGGTGTGAAGAACATGCCTTTCGCCTTGAAAAAGGCAGAGGCTGTGCTGATCGTCGTGCCTTCCCGTAGTGTGCGGACCGTTGCCCGCCAAGTGGCTCAACACGCGCCCAAAGGCATCCCTATTGCGATATGTGCCAAGGGGATCGAACCGGAAACGGGCCTGCTGATGACCCAAGTCGCCGAAGAAGAGCTTGGCGACCATCCCATCGGGTGCGTCTCTGGTCCGACCTTTGCGCTTGAAACGGCCCTTGGTCACCCAACGGCTGCGACGGTGGCCTTTCCGTTCACCTATGCCGACAGGCTCAAGCCGCAGGACAGCCCTGCTGTCCGTCTGGCGGTGTCCTTGTCGACCGAAAGCTTCCGTGCCTATGTCTCTGACGATCTTGTCGGGGTTGAAATCGGTGGGGCGGTCAAAAACATCATCGCGATTGCATGCGGATTGATGACAGGCGCGGGGTTCGCCGAAAACACCCGCGCGGCGCTGATTACGCGCGGATTGGATGAAATGAAACAACTGGCAGAAGCCTTGGGCGGACGCCGTGAAACCGTCACCGGACTGTCAGGGATCGGGGATTTGTCGCTGACCTGTTCCAGCCCCACATCGCGCAACATGGCCCTCGGGCTGCAATTGGGCCAAGGCATCGCGCGGTCGGACTGCTTTGAGGGCAGGCCTGTCGTCGTCGAAGGCGAAATGAACGCAAAGTCCGTGACCGATCTGGCCCGCAGCGTGAACATCGCCATGCCGATCTGCGAAACCGTGCGCTCAATCCTGCATGACGGGGCCGATCTGGGCGCGAGTTTCGCCAGCCTCTGGGCGCGCCCGATCGAGGCCGAACCCCGCACGATGGACCTCTCATTTGTCCACCCCGCAACTGACCAAGATATTGCAACACTTGCAGAAAGGATCTCATGACCCGTCACGAGACATTCGAGACCCCCGACATCGCGGCCAAGAAATTTGTCCTTGCCACCGATCTTGACGGTACATTTCTGGGCGGGTCGGAAGACCAGCGCGCGGGCCTGTACAAGTGGATCGCAGCCAACCGGACCCAAGTCGGGCTGATCTTTGTCACGGGGCGCGATCCGGGATTTATCCATCAACTTACCCGCGCGCAAACGGTGCCGCGGCCTGACTATGTGATCGCTGATGTCGGCACGACGATTGCGCAGGTGGATCACCAGCATCACGTAAACCCGATTGCGGAACTGGAAGACGCGATTGCAAAGGCTTGGGGCGATGCCGGGTCCAAGGCGCAATTCGCCTTGTCCGGCACTCCGGGGCTGAAACTGCAATCCACGCTGTTTCGCTATCGGTTGAGCTATGACATGGATCCGGGGCGTTTTGACCCTGCCGTGATTGACAAGGTGGCGGCCCTTGGCCTTGATGCCATCCTGTCCGACAACCGGTTTTTTGATGTCCTGCCCAAAGGGGTCAGCAAAGGCCCGTCGCTCTTGCGGCTGCTGACGCATCTGAACATCGACAATCGCCGCGTTCTGGTCGCAGGCGATACGATGAACGACCTGTCGATGCTCACGATGGGCCTGCCCGCTGTCGCGGTCGGCGGGTCAGAGCCGTCCTTGATCACCCAAGTGCAAGACCTCGACCATGTGCATAAAGCGCAGGGCGTAGGTGCCGCTGGCATCGCCGAGGCGATCTTGCACCACAACCTGTTTCCAGCGCATTGAAAGGAGCAACCGATGTCATCCGATATGGTTATCGTCTATCACCGCCAACCCTATGAAGAGATTGAAGAAAACGGCAAGACCGTCCTGCGCGAGAACAAAAGCCCGAACGGGATTGTCCCGACCCTGAAAAGCTTTTTCGGCAAGGTCGACCACGGCGCATGGATTGCATGGAAACTGGCCGACGACCCCGAAAATCCCGATTTCGAAAAACGCATCGAAATCAATGACGACTATGGCAGCTATTCCGTGTCACGCCTTGCCCTGTCCGAAGAGCAGGTGCGCGAGTTTTACCATGTGACCTCGAAAGAGGCGTTCTGGCCGATCCTGCACGGCTTCAAGGAACGCTACAATTATGACCCTGTGGATTGGGCCAACTTTCAGGCCGTGAACCGGCTGTTTGCCGAAGCAGCAGCAGAAGAAGCGGCACCGGATGCGCTGGTCTGGGTGCATGACTATAACCTGTGGCTGGTGCCCGGCTACCTGCGCGAGATGCGCCCTGATGTGCGTATTGCCTTCTTCCATCACACGCCGTTTCCATCCGCAGATATTTTCAACATGCTGCCTTGGCGCAAGGAGATCATCAAAAGCCTGCTGGCCTGCGACGATATCGGGTTCCACATCCCGCGCTATGCCAGCAACTTTGCCTCGGTCGTGCGCAGCCTGTTCGACGTCGATGTGATCGAACGGACGCAAGTGCCGGACAAGTGGATTTTCGAAGGCACCGCCCTGATCGAACGCGCGTGGCCCAGCATCTTGCGCCACGCGTTGCATGACATCGCCATCAGCGTGACACCTGTCGGTGTCGATGTCGGCCATATCGACGAGATTGCGCGGTCAACTGAAACGCGGCTTCAGACCAAGGAAATTCAGGAAGAGACCCAAGACGTCAAGCTGATCCTGTCCGTCGGACGCACCGATTACACCAAAGGCGGGATCGAGCAATTGACCAGTTTCGAGCGTGTTCTGGAATTCAATCCCGACCTGCGTGGAAAGATACGGTTGATGCATGTCTCGGTCGCCGCCAACCGTAACATGGCCGCCTATGATGAAATCCAAAGCGAGATCGAACAGATCGTTGGCCGGATCAATGGGCGCTTTGGCACGTTGGAATGGCAACCTGTGACACTGATCTCTCGGGCGGTTCCGTTCGCGCAGCTGGTGTCCTACTATCAGGCGGCCGATGTCGCATGGATCACGCCCCTTGCCGATGGCATGAACCTTGTGGCGAAAGAGTTTATTGCATCACGGATCGACGGGGGCGGCGTTCTTGTGCTGTCCGAATTTGCAGGTGCCGCCGTCGAATTGGCTGATGCGGTCATCACCAACCCTTTCTCGAACCGCGCAATGGACCTCACGATCGTCAGCGCGCTGGAAATGGAAGAAAGCGAAAAACGCGAGCGGATGAAAAATCTGCGTGCTGCAGTCAAACAAACCGATGTGCGGGGCTGGGTTCCGGGTACGCTGCAACTGCGGGAAAAACCACTTGCGGTATCAGCAGCTTAGGCCGAGCAAGCGCCTCATGTAGGCCGTCTCGCAGCCAATTCTGGCAAGCCCTGCACTCCAGCAGCGTCTGGATCGGCACTGACCAGAGAGCGATGTCACCGGCTGTTTGGCGTCAGACTGCGTGCTTTAGCCAAAGAGGACCGCAGCAGACGATCAAAAGAGGCCTGATTTGCTCAGGCCTCTTGATTCATTCCGCAGCTTGCATTGCCGATTTGATCGGCAGGGGCGGTACAACGGCGGGTTCGTCTTCGGTCCAAATGAACTCTGGCACTTTCATACGGCGGACCTGACGGCTCAATGCCCAGTCGCGCGCGGCACGGCTGCTGCGGCCCAAGGATAGCTTGGCCAAAAGCTGCGCAAACCACTGCACATAGGTCACGAACCAGATGCGCACGGCCAGCATCGAGGGGGTGAAGACCAGTGTCAGCATTGTTGCGATACCAAGACCAAAGACGACAGCAGTCGCCAATTGTTTCCACCACAGTGCGGTCGGACTGTCGATGGAATAGCCGCCGTTCATGAAATCAAGGCTCAGGCCGAACATCATCGGGGCAAGCCCCGCCATCGTCGTGATGGTGGTCAGCAGGACAGGGCGAATACGGTCTTCGGCGGTCCGCGTGATCGCTTCGGTCCGCGGCATGTATTTGCTGTATTCCTGAAAGGTGTCGATCAGGATGATGTTGTTGTTCACCACGATCCCTGCAAGAGCGACGATCCCTGTCCCAGTCATGATGATCGAGAACGGCTGATCCATCACCAGCATCCCCACCAGCGACCCGGCAGTGGACATCACCACGGCCATCAGCACGAGGATCGAGTTATAGATGCTGTTGAACTGCGCCAGCAGGATGATGAACATCAGCCCCAGAGCCCCTGCAAAAGCGGTTTGCAGGAAGGCACCGGATTCGGCCTGTTCCTCTTGGTCGCCGGTCCATTCCCAGTCGATAGAGGCGGGCAGGGGATTGGTGGCAAGCCAGTCGGTCAGCAGCGCAATGCGTTCATTGGCGTTCAGCGGTGCCTCGGAGGTGTCGCCCGCTGTCACCATGTCGGTCAGCCCAGCCGATGTGGTGTCGCCCAGAAGCGTCACAACATCGTAGCGGTCCATGCCTGTGGCCTCATCGCTGACGATACGCACGACAGCGACCGCAGCACCATCAACGGTCAGGTTCGTCAGACCCGCCGCCACGCCTGCCTTGACGTCGAAATAGCGTTTCTGGTCGATCCGGTCGATCTGCGCCAGCTTTTCAACAGGCGTACGGGTGATGAAGTTCGACAGCGGGATAAGCCCCTGATTGGTGCGCACTTTCAGGCTGTCCAGCGTGGACAGCACCCGGTCCTGCTCGGGCAGACGCACCCGGATCTCGATCTCTTCGTCGGATGAATCCACCCGCATTGTATCCAGCAAGATGCCGCGTGTGACCATCTGCACCATGGCACCCACGGTCGCCACATCGGCCCCGAAACGACCTGCTTTTTCCACGTCCACGTCGATCTGCCAGTCGATGCCGGGCAGGGGGAGGGAATCCTCGATCGTGATCAGACCCGGGGTCTGTTCGAATTGCGCGCGCGCAAGGGCCGTCGCGGTTAGAAGTTCTTCCCAGTTGTCGCTTTTCAGGCGCAGATGCACGGGCTTGCCGGATGCGGGGCCTCGGGACTGTGCCAAAATCTCGGTCTGGATGCCGGGGATGGTGTTGAGCTGCTCTTGCAACTCGGCCAGCACAACATCGCCGTCCAGTTCCGCAATGCCGGCGCGGTCTTCCCACGGGATTGTTTCAAGTTGCACTTGCCCGATGGTATCGCCGGGCGTGCTGGCGCCGCTGGCATCCGTGTTCAACCCGCCATCACCCGCAAAGGAAAAGGCAGTGATCACACCGGGATGGGCCAGCACGATGTCTTCGGCTTGGCGCACCAGCGCGTCTTTTTCCTCAAGCGAGAGGTTGCCGCGTGCGCGGACATAAACAATCGCCTGCTCGGGTTCGGATTCCACAAAGAATTCGACCCCGTTGTTGTTCGCGCCGTAGTAGCCGAAAATCGAAATAACAGTGAAGACAACAGCACCCACGGTGACAATCGGCATGACCGGATTGCCCACGATGAAGTTCATGAAATGGCCGAATGGCGAGCGGCGGTAGCCAGCTTTGATTGTCTTGGCCTCGCGCTCGATCTTGGCCGCTCCGATGGTGATCGACAACAGGAAAGCGCCCATCAGGAACAGCGCCATACCGGGCAGTGAATCGCCCAATCCGGCGGTCTGCACCGCTTCGCCCGACAGATAGCCGGGGTTCAGCGTGAGCATGGCACCGGTAAAGACGACCATAATCGCTGGGAACACCAAGAGCGCCCGCACGACCCAGGGCAGACGCGCACGCAGCGCGTCAGAGGCGTTGCCGAACATGCGGCTCATCCGGCCAGTGACGCCGCCCAAGACAGGCAGATAGATCAGGGCAACGATCAAAGAGGCCGAGAGAACGAAAATCAGCGTGACCGGCAACATGCCCATGAACTGCCCCGGCACGCCTGGCCAGAACAGCATCGGTAGAAAGGCGCAAAGCGTGGTCGCGGTGGATGAAATGATCGGCCAGAACATGCGCTTGGCCGCTTCGGTATAAGCGTGCATCGGGCCTGCGCCCTCGGTGATACGCTTGTCGGCGTATTCCACGACGACAATTGCACCGTCCACCAGCATCCCCACTGCAAGGATCAGGCCGAACATCACAATGTTCGAGATCGTGATCTCCATCACCGCGAGCAGTGCGAAACACAAAAGGAAGGATGTGGGGATCGCAAAGCCCACCAGCAGCGCGGGCCGTGTGCCCAAAGCGGCCAGCACGACGATCATCACCAATGCGATGGCGGTCAGAACAGAGCCTTCCAACTGGCTGACCATGGACGCCACATTGCGCGACTGGTCATTGGAGGTGCCGACCTGAATGGCGGCCTGCAATTCGGGGGACCAGCTGGCGCGTTCGTCTTCGACCACTTCCTTGACCAAGGCGGCGGTGTCGATCAGGTTGAACCCTTTGCGTTTGACCACCTGCAAGGCCACCGTATTGACCCCGTTGAAACGGGCGGTGCCCGCGCGGTCCTCGAACGTCAGGCGGATGGTCGCCAGATCGCCCAGCGTGATGACACGGTCACCGTTGGTCTTGACGGGCAGGTTGTAGACGTCTTGCGGGTCGTCAAATGACGACGGAATCTTGACCGAGAATGTACCCTGCGCCGTCTCGACCTCGCCCGCCGCAATCAGCAGGTTGTTGTTGACCACAACGCCGATCAGTTCACCAGCGGTCACATTGTAAGCCTCAAGCCGCAGCGGGTCGATCACGACCTCCAGCATTTCGTCGCGTTCACCGGCAAGGCCCGCTTCGAGCACGGCATCCAGACCTTCGATCCGTTCTTGCAGGTCTTTGGCGACGCGCAGCAAAGTGCGTTCGGGCACTTGGCCCGTCAGGTTGACGATGACGATGGGGAATTCGGAAAAGTTGATCTCGTTGATCGAATATTGATCGGCCCCGTTGGGAAACTGGGCTTGGGCGTTGTTCATCGCAGAGCGGATATCGGCAAGAATTTTGGTCTTGTCCCAACCGAATTCAAACTCTAACGCGACCCCGGCATAGCCTTCGGCGGCGGTGGAGGACATGGTTTTCAGACCGTCCAGATCGGACAGTTCCGTTTCCATCGGTTTGACCAGAAGTGTTTCACTGTCTTCGGCGGAAATGCCGGGGAAGGGGACAGAGACAAAGACCGCGGGGATCTCGATATCGGGTTCGCCCTCTTTGGGCAGACCCACATAGGCCATACCGCCCGCCAAAAGCGAGAGCGCGATAAAGGCAAGCACCATACGGGCGCGCGAGGCGGCCCAATCAACAAGACCGGTCATCCTTTTGCCTCCGTAAATGTGGGCGCGACGCGCACACCATCCACCACGAATTCTTGCCCGACCGTAATGATGTCAACAGTGTCCGGCAGGTCCGTGACCCAGACACCCTCTGCGGTGTCGCGCAAAAGCGTGACCGGCATGAAGGTGGCGATATTGCCTTCGCCCACAGTGCGTACGCCCAAAACGCCCTCATCGTCCAGCGTGAGCGAGGATTGCGCGATCAAATGGGCGGTGCGCCCGTCAGAGGCGACCAGAATTTCAGCGGTTTGGCCGTCGCTGATGCGCAAATCATCGTTTGCAACAGTCACTTCGACGCGGAATGTGCGGGTAAGTTCATCGGCGCTGCGCGACAAAAAAGTGACGCGGCCTTGGACTTCTTGGCCACTTGTCAGGCGCGCGCCCGCGATGGCACCAACACTGACCTTGTCGACATCGGCCTCGGGGACAAAGCCCACCAGCTTGATTTCATTTAGCTGGATCACTGTCGCGCAGGGGGTTCCAGGCTGCATCAGTGATCCCAGTTCGGCGGTGTCGGTTTCCAAAAGGCCAGAGAAGGGCGCGGTGATGGTCAGCTTGTCAATCTCGCGTTCGGCAGCGGCGACCGAAGCCTGAGCCGATTCGATACCCGCACGCGCCGAAGCCACTGCAGAATTGGCCCGCATGACCCCTGCGGTTGCAGCTTCCATTGCGGCCTCTGCGCTGACCAGTCGGGTTTCAGAGGCAAAGCCGTCCTGCGCCAAAGACCGCGCTGCGTTGAGGTTGATTTCGGCCTCGCGCACACGTGCGCTGGCTTCGAGCACACCGGCTTGCGCTTCGGGCACACGGCCTTGGGCTTCGTTGAGCCTTGCCCGGGCTTCGGCAAGCGATGCCTCGCGGGTGCCGGGATCAAGGCGGCAAAGCACCTCGCCTTCGTTGATAAACGCGCCTTTGCGCAGAGGCTCTGACACGACCAGGCCCGAAGTTTCGGATGCCACAGTCACTTGGCGGGCTGCTTCTGTGCGTCCGCGCAGGATCACGGCGCTGTCGATGGTCCGTGCCACCGAATGTGTAGCCATGACACCCACAAGGGATTCCGCTGCCGAGGCTTGGTCGACACTTTGTTCTGTATCTTGGGCGGGCATCGCTTCTTCGGCGGCCGATGCCTGCGCGAAATTCAACAGGGTGTCGCGCTCAAACACCACAAAATATAGGCCTGCCAGCACCAATACCGCTGTTATCACGGGTATGATCTTCATGTCTTATCCCTCAAGGCTGCCATTCTAAAGGGCGGCCGCTTTGCTATCCTAAATGAGTTACGCTTCAAACCTGCTTGCAGATCACTTATTTGTACTAAACCATTCAGTTCACTTTAGCGGCAAGATCACGCTACGGCAAGCGCACTTTTGCGTGTCGAGGCTGCGATTTGCCTGTGCATTTCGCCTCCGGGTCTTGTTCATTGCGCCAGCTTCACGATATGTACGCCCAAAGACGTCTGATAACCGTCCAAAAATCGGGGGCCAAGGTGAGCGACACTGACAGTTTTATCAATGAAGTCACCGAAGAGGTACGCCGCGAAAAGCTTTACGGTTATTTGCGCCGTTACGGCTGGATCGGGATTGCTTGCGTCCTGCTTTTGGTGGGCGGGGCGGCTTTCAACGAGTACCGCAATGCCCAAGCCCGTGACGCAGCACAGGCAACGGGGGATGCACTACTGACGGCTTTGGAAGAAAGCGATCCGGCCGCGCGGGCGCAGGCCATGGCCGCCGTGAATGGCGCCGGCAGCGCTGCTGCGGTGGCGCTTCTTTTGCAGGCTGCAACCCAACAGGAAGCGGGTGACAACGCAGGTGCGGCCACGACGCTGAACGCTTTGGCTGTCAACCCGGACGCCCCCGAGATGTACCGCGATCTTGCGGCCTTTAAAGCGGCGATCTTGCCCTCTGACGATGTCGCAGCCCGCAAAGCCGCGCTCGAGGCGCTGGCGCAGCCCGGGCAGACCTTCCGGCTGCTCGCCCTCGAACAGATTGCCTATATCGCGTTGTCCGCGGGCGATCGCGATGAGGCCATTGCCGTCCTGCGCCAGATTGAAGAAGACGCTGCAGTCACGCGCGGCTTGCGCGAACGGGTTCAGACGCTCATGGTGGCGCTGGGCGAACCTTTGCCAGCCCCTGTGACCCAGTAAACGCGCAGATTGGATCCGACCGTGACTGTAAGACTTTGCATCGCCGGGCTTTTCAGCATGGTCCTCTTGGCTGCCTGTGGCGAGGATGATGTGATCCTTCCCGGAGAACGGTTTGATCTCCGTGCGCAGCCTGCCTTTGTGAACCAGTCCTTGCCGGTCAGCATCCCTGCGGCGCAGGTCAACACCCAATGGGGCCACCGCAACGGGAGCCCAAGCCATTCCATCAGCCATCCGGCACTGGGCGCAGCCCTCAGCCCGGTTTTTGTGGTCGATATCGGGGAAGGTGACAGCACCGAGGCCCGGATCACTTCGCATCCCGTTGTGGCCGACGGCGTGATCTATACCGTTGATGCCCGCGCCACCGTGACCGCGACAACGGTTCAAGGTGCGCCGCTTTGGTCCCGCGACCTGACACCTTCACGCGATAATGGCGGCGATGCCTCTGGCGGCGGTGTGTCTGTCGCTGGTGGGCAAGTCTATGTGACAACCGGTTTTGGGCAGATCACGGCATTGAATGCCGCAACCGGTGCCATTGTTTGGGTTCAGGATCTTGATGCCCCCGCCAATGCGGCCCCGACAGTGCGCGACGATCTGGTCTATGTCGTGGCACGTGATAGCACTGCTTGGGCGCTGGAAACCACCAATGGTCGCATCCGCTGGCAGCAAAGCGGCACACCCTCCACGGCAAATTTCGGCGGTGGCGCGGCCCCTGCGACAAGCGGAGAATTTGTTGTCTTTCCTTTCGCCTCCGGGGAAATCCTGACAACTTATCCTGCGGGCGGCATCCCGCGCTGGAACACGGTCGTTTCTGGTGACAGGCTTGGCAGCGTGGCGGCGGTGATCAATGATATTTCCGGCGATCCAGTGATCGTTGGCGATCGTGTCTACATCGGCAATTTCGGTGGCCGCACCGTGGCACTTAACCTGCGGGATGGATCGCGGATCTGGACCGCAACAGAAGGGGCGATCAGCCCTGTGTGGCCGGTCGGCAATGCTGTATTTTTGATGAATGATATCAACGAGTTGGTTCGCCTTGATGCCGACACCGGCAATCCTGTTTGGCGCGTTGCCTTACCAACCTTTGAAGATGAGGCAAGCACCCGCCGCCAAAAGCGGGTCTTTACCCACTACGGTCCGGTTTTGGCCGGTGGGCGTCTGATCGTTACCTCGTCTGACGGGGTGATCCGCCAGTTTGATCCTACCTCCGGGGCGCTGCTGGGCGAGATCGCTTTGCCCGGCGGTGCGGCCTCTGGCCCCGTTGTGGCGGATCAAACGCTTTACGTTGTCAGCAAGACAGGCCAATTGCACGCTTTCCGTTGATCCCGATATGGTGTACCCGCGCGGTTTAGACCCGTCAGGAGCCAAGACATGAGTTTCACCCTTGCCATTGTGGGGCGCCCGAATGTGGGCAAGTCCACGCTGTTCAACCGTCTGGTTGGCAAGAAACTCGCCTTGGTCGATGACCAGCCGGGGGTGACCCGCGACTTGCGCGAAGGCGAGGGACGGATTGCCGATCTGCGCTTTACCGTGATCGACAGTGCGGGACTGGAAGAGGCAACCGACGACAGCCTTCAGGGCCGGATGCGCCGCCTGACTGAACGCGCCGTTGAAATGGCCGATGTCTGCTTGTTCATGATCGACGCGCGGGCAGGGGTGCTGCCTGCGGACGAGGTCTTTGCCGATATTCTGCGCAAGAAAAACGCCAATGTGATTCTCGCCGCCAACAAGGGTGAGGGCCGCGCGGCGGATGCCACGATCCTTGAGGCCTATGCTCTTGGTCTGGGTGAACCGATCCGCATGTCTGCCGAACACGGCGAAGGCATGGGCGAATTGATGGACGCGCTGCGACCGCTTGCGATGGCCTTTGAAGAGCGTGCAGCCGCCGATGCGCCAGAGGTCGATGTGGACGTTGGCGAAGACGATGAAGACGCGCCGCGCGTTCCGACCAAGGCCAAACCGTTGCAGATTGCCGTTGTGGGCCGCCCCAACGCGGGCAAATCCACGCTGATCAACAAGATTATCGGCGAAGAGCGTTTGCTCACCGGCCCGGAGGCGGGCATCACCCGCGATGCGATCTCTGTTCAGCAGGAGTGGGACGGGGTTCCGATGCGGATCTTCGATACCGCCGGTATGCGCAAAAAGGCGAAGATTCAGGAAAAGCTGGAAAAACTGTCGGTGTCTGACGGCCTGCGCGCGGTCAAGTTCGCCGAAGTGGTCGTGGTCTTGCTTGATGTGGAAATCCCTTTCGAGCAGCAAGACCTGCGTATCGCTGATCTGGCCGAGCGCGAAGGCCGCGCTGTGGTGATCGCCGTCAACAAATGGGACACCGAGGACGACAAGCAGGACAAGCTCAAAGAACTCCGCCAAAGCTTTGAGCGGCTTTTGCCGCAGTTAAAGGGTGCGCCCTTGGTGACGGTCTCTGCCAAGACCGGCAAGGGGCTGGACCGCTTGCAGCAGGCGATCATGCGCGCGCACGAGGTCTGGAACCGCCGGATCACGACCGCGCAGTTGAACCGCTGGCTGGTTGGTATGCTGGAACAGCACCCGCCACCCGCGCCGGGCGGCAAGCGGATCAAGCTGCGCTATATGACCCAAGTCAAAACCCGCCCGCCTGCCTTCGTCGTGATGACATCGCATCCTGATTTGATGCCTGAGAGCTATAAGCGCTATCTTGTCAACGGGTTACGTGCCGACTTTGACATGCCCGGCACGCCGATCCGTTTGTTCTTGCGCGATCAGGGTGACAAGAATCCTTACAAGGACAAAAAGTCCTCGCAGCCTTCGCGCCTGTCAAAGCACCTTAAGAAGGGACCTTCCGACCGCTAGTGCGCGTCGCAAGGATCAGGCCAAGGATGACGACAACGCCTGCTGTCGCGAGCGCCGAGACAGTCCAGATTTGCGTGCCATTGGCAACGATAATGCCCACGAGCGCCCAGATCACGGTCAATCCGTAGGACGGGGCCTTTGTGCGTATCATGACGGGCAGGGTGACGATCAACGCGCCCAGGATGCCGATATAGGCCCAACCCATCGCATCGGTCAGAATGGCGTATCCGGCAGATGTGCTGCCAAGGGATACGAAAGAGGCAGCCGTAAGCCAGCCTGCGTAAATGCCGACAGGGACCTTGAACCACCATATGTCCTTTTGGGGCGCGCGCAGAAGGGCCATGATCGCGCCCGCTGCCATCACGAAGATCAGCACTGTCGCCCAGACCGCACTTGCATTGGCCACGGCAAGCCAAGGTGTGCCGACCGCAAGACTGACGATCAAAGGCTGACGTGCGCGGTTCCACGCAGGGTTCGTCTTGCGCTTGCCGATGCCAAACACCGCCGAGACGACAAGCCAGCCATAGATCAGGCCCCAGATCGCAAAGGCATAGCCTTCGGGCTGCACCGGAGGGTCAATCTGCGGAACCGGCAGTTGGTCTGCGCGAAACCCGCTGAAAGGGGAAGTCAGCGCAGGCGAGACGACGAAGGACAGGGTGAAGATCAGGGTGAGGTAGGCGTAAATCTGTTTCATACGTCACTCTATAACATTACATCCGAAAGATGCATGGAAAAGGTCGGGAAAAGCCGACTTGCCCGGATGTTGACCTTGCGTCAGCATGAAGAGGCGCAAAA
>NZ_JANQTS010000016.1 GCF_030731595.1 Yoonia sp. | reverse complement strand
TGCCCATCAGTGATTTTGGGCGTTTCACATTGACCCGGGTGCTGTCCGCCCCGGACGGACCCTTGTGAAGCGAAGTCGCTCCCAAATCTTGGGCTCGCCCGCGCATAAATGGCTGGTCAAAGTCGAAAGCGCTATTTACGGTTTTGGGACTTGTCGCGATTTGCAGCGCTGCCGGGTCTTGGAGGAGACTTTGGAACATGGTGCATCAGATCGTGGGGAGACAAGTGTTTGTACAAGGGCCCGGACAATAGGTCCCGCGTATCTTTTTGGGGAGGAAATAACGATGAAAACGAAAATGATGGCTGCCGCTGTGGTGCTTTCAAGCTTTGGCGCAACCGGCGCACAGGCGCAATCGGGGGAATTGGTGCTTTATTGTTCGGTCGCCGAAGAATGGTGCCGCGTCATGGGCGAAGCCTTTGAACGTGAAACCGGGATCTCTGTCTTGATGACCCGCAAGTCTTCTGGCGAAACCTACGCCCAGATCAAGGCCGAAGAAGGCCAGCCGCGCGGTGATGTGTGGTGGGGCGGCACAGGCGATCCGCATTTGCAGGCAGCCCAAGAGGGGCTTACAGCCGAGTATCAATCACCCATGCTGGCCGAATTGAACGACTGGGCTGTCAGTCAGGCAGAGACATCCGGGTACCGGACGGTCGGGATTTACGCAGGCGGTTTGGGCTTTGGCTATAACTCTGATCTTGTCACGGAAAACCCGCCCGCATGCTGGGCTGACCTGCTTGATCCGGCTTACGAGGACGATGTGCAGGTTGCCAATCCGAATTCGTCGGGCACCGCCTATACCTTGCTTGCCACGATGGTGCAGTTGATGGGCGAAGACGAAGCCTTTGCCTATTTGGCACAGCTGCACAACAACATCAGCCAGTACACCCAGTCGGGCTCTGCGCCAATTCGTGCGGCGGCCACTGGCGAAACCGCGATAGGCATCGTGTTCATGCATGATGCTGTTGCCCAGACGGTGCAGGGCGCGCCGATCGTCACTGTCGCCCCATGCGAGGGGACCGGTTACGAGGTCGGGTCGATGTCCTTGATCGCAGGCGGGCCAAACCCAGAGAACGCACGGATCTGGTATGACTGGGCGCTTAGCCCTGCCGCACAGGAACTGGGTGCCACGGCCAATAGTTTCCAAGTGCCATCCAATGCCAGTGCGGCAACACCGGATGCAGCGCCGAAACTGGCTGATATCAAGCTGATCGATTATGATTTCGCCCTTTACGGATCAAGCGAAGAACGGTCGCGACTGCTTGCCCGCTGGGACGCGGAAATCGGGTCTTTGCCGCAATAGGCAGAGCGGGTGTCGAAAGTAACTGGAAAAGTGAACCAAGCCGGAGCGATCTGGCTTGGTATGCTGCTTGCGGGCATGGCGGTCTTGCCATGGTACCGGCAGGATGGGTTCTTCTCCGGGGCCTCTGCTTTGATGCAGGGCTTGGGCGGCAAGACGTGGCTGCTACCGGGGGTCTTGATTGCGATGGCGCTGTTAGCCCTCTCGTTTCAGCAGGGCTGGCGCAAGGGTCCAGCAGCGATGGCTTTGGTCATTGCGGGTATGGTCACGCTTGTCGCGCAAGGCTTTGCGATCCAGTTGAACGGCCCGATCTGGGAGGGTCTGGGCACGCTCTTTCCGGCAGCCTTGGCAGGGCAGTCTGGCCTTGGCTGGGGCGGCTTTGTTTCGGGCCTGGCGTTCCTTGGGCTGCTGTCTGAACTGATCGCCGCACGCGGGTTTTGCCGCGGCGAGAGGTTCGCCTCTGGTTCTGTTGTTATCATCGTGGCGCTGCTGGCGCTCTTTGTCTTTTTCCCGATCCTCAAGCTGGGCAGTGCGGCATTCATAGGGCCGGACGGCTTTGCCGCCGCCCAGTTCGTCGAGCGTTTGACCGCAACGGAACTTTGGCGGTTGAACTGTTTTCAAGGGACGGGCCGTTGCGGCGTTGTGATCAACACGGTGGTGCTTGGGGTGTTGGCCGCGTTGTTTTCAACGCTGCTGGGTCTTGCCTTGGCCATGCTGGTGGCGCGCACGAACTTTCGTTTGAAAAAGGTTCTGCGCGCGATTTCGATCCTGCCGATCATCACACCCCCCTTTGTGGTTGGCGTGGCAATCATCGTGCTGTTTGGACGCACAGGCATCTTTACCCAACTGGGCGCGGATATCTTCGATGTGCGCCCGACGCGCTGGGTCTATGGGCTGCCCGGTATCTTGATGGCACAGGTGCTGGCCTTTGCACCTGTCACGTTCCTTGTGTTGTTGGGGACGCTGGAAGCGATCAACCCGACGCTGGAAGAAGCATCCAGCACGTTGGGTGCAAAGCCGATGAAGACCTTTCGCAAGGTCACTTGGCCTTTGCTGCGCCCCGGTTTGGCGGCGGCGTTCTTGCTTGCCTTCATCGAAAGCCTTGCCGATTTCGGCAATCCGCTGGTGCTGGGCGGCGGGTACGAAGTGCTGTCCACCAAGATTTTCTTTGCGGTCGTGGGCGCGCGCTATGATTTGGGCAATGCAGCAACCCTCGCGATGATTCTGCTCGCACTCACTCTGGTGGCCTTCTGGCTGCAGATGCGCTGGCTGGGCAACAAAAGCTATGTGACCGTGACCGGTAAATCCGATGCAGGCTTGGCTGCCCCTGTGCCGCAGATCATCAAGATTGCGGCGATTGCGCTGATTATCCCTTGGGTTGCCTTTACCATCGGGGTCTATCTGATCGTGGTCGGCGGCGGTTTTGTGACCGATATCGGACGCCTCGATCTGTCACCCACTTTCCGTCACATCGTCACCGCCTTCTCCTTCGAGATCGGGTCAGAGGGCTTGCGGCTTTACGGGTCTGCTTGGGATTCGATGATTACCACGCTGTGGGTGTCGGGCATCGCCGCACCGCTGACGACGGTGATCGGTATCCTGACCGCCTGGCTTGTGGCGCGACAGGATTTCGCGGGCAAACGCGCCTTTGAATTCGGGACCATGCTGTCTTTTGCGATCCCCGGTACGGTTGTCGGTGTGTCCTATGTGGCGGCGTTCAACGTACCGCCTGTGGATATCACCGGCACAATGGCGATCCTTGTGATCTGTTTCATGTTCCGCAACATGCCGGTGGGGATGCGGGCGGGCATGGCCGCCCTGAGCCAGATAGACCGCTCGATGGAGGAAGCCAGCCAGACCATGGGGGCGGGCGGCTTGGCCACCTTGCGCAATGTGGTCTTGCCGCTGATCAAACCTGCGATCTTTACGGCTTTGGTCTATTCGTTCGTGACAGCGATGACTGCCGTTTCGGCAGTGATCTTTCTGGTCTCGGCGCGGCACAATATGGCCACGGCCTATATCATGGGGCGGGTGGAAAATGGCGAGTACGCGCTGGCCATCGCCTATTCCGCGGTGCTCATGATCGTCATGATCCTGTGCGTCGTGCTTATTCAGGTGCTCGTGGGCCGTCGCAATCTGGGGCGGCGCAAAGAATTGCAAGGGGCCGCCGTGGCCCCCGCAGAATAGGAATACTATGTCGGATACCGCTATCGAATTCGTCAATGTGGTCAAACGCTACGGCAGCGCCTTGGCTGTGGACGGGATCAGCTTTTCCATCGCAAAGGGCGAGCTTGTCACGTTTCTCGGCCCGTCGGGCTGCGGAAAAACCACTTCGCTGCGTCTGATTGCGGGATTGGAACTGCCCAGCGAGGGGCAAGTGCTGATCGGCGGACGCGATGTCAGTCGTGATCCCGCCTCTGACCGGAATGTGGGCATGGTGTTTCAGTCCTATGCCCTGTTTCCGCACATGAATGTGCTTGATAACGTGTCCTACGGCCCTGTGATCCGGGGCGGCGACAAGGCGGCGGCACAGGCCAAGGCGCGCGAAATTCTGGAGCAGGTCGGGCTGTCGGGTTTGCAGGACCGTCTGCCGTCCGAACTTTCGGGCGGGCAGCAGCAAAGGGTTGCCGTGGCACGCGCCATTGTGCAGCAGCCGGAGGTCCTGTTGTTTGATGAACCGCTGTCGAATGTCGATGCCAAACTACGGCGCAAGGTCCGCGCCGAGATCCGCGATTTGCAGCGCAGGTTCGGGCTGACGGCGGTCTATGTGACCCACGATCAGGAAGAGGCGCTGGCCGTGTCCGACCGGATCATCGTGATGCAGGCGGGCAAGATCGCACAGATCGGCACGCCGCAGGATTTGTACGACCGTCCGGCAACGCCTTTTGTGGCGGACTTCATCGGGGACGCGAACCTGATTGCAGGCACGGTCCAGAACGGGACCTTCCATGCAGGCGACCTTGGGCTTGCACTTGCCGGTCCTGACGGGGCCGCCACAGTGTCGATCCGGCCTGAACGGATCGGCCTGCGCCGCGATGGTTCCGCCAAGGTCATCAGCGCCACCTACCTTGGCAGCCGCACCGAATATGTGGTGCAGACAGGGGCCGGCGAAATGCTTGTCTCGCGCCCGATCTGGGAAGATGCCATTGATGCCGGTGCTGCCGTCACGATCGAAATACGTCCAACCGACCTGACCCGCGTGAAATAGGATATCAAATGTCTGACCCGATCGACGCCCGTTTTGCCCTTGCCCAGATTATCGCCTCCGAGGGCGCGGAACTGGCCCTGCGCTTTTTCAACGCCCGCGAGACCTTGATTGTCGAGGACAAGGTCAACCCGCAGGACATGGTCAGTCAGGCCGACCGCGAGGTCGAGATCTTGCTGCGCGACCGCATCAGCGCGGCCTTTCCCGACGATGCAATACTGGGCGAGGAAGGTGGCGGGCAGGGCGGTACAACAGGTTTCACCTGGGTCCTTGACCCTATCGACGGCACAGCACCGTTTCTGGCCGGTCTGGCCCATTGGTGCGTCGTTGTGGCTTTGGTCAAGGATGACGAGACCGTGGCTGGCGTAATCGCACAACCGATGGCGGCGGAAGTCTTTTCGGCCCGCAAAGGCGCAGGGATGTGGCTGAACGGCAAACAGGTGGTCTTGGGGACTGAGCTGAAGATCAACAATTGCAACATAGGTATGGGGATCAGCCATCGTTCACCGCTGCCGCCTTTCATCGACGCGATCGGGCGGTTGTGCGCTGCTGGTGGCATGTTTTACCGCAACGGGTCGGGTGCGGTCATGCTGGCAAGTGTCGCGGTCGGGCGGCTGGGTGGATACTATGAGCCCCACATGAACCCTTGGGACTGTCTGGCAGGTCTGTTGATGGTCCGCGAGGCCGGTGGCCGGACACTGCCTTTCCCGCCTGGGCCTGATGGCGGTATCGTGCTGGCCGGGGCTGGGGGCGTCTATGATGATCTTGAGGGCATATGCCTCAGACCTTGACGATCATGTCCGCACGCAAGGTCGTCGTGGGACTTGCATATCAACACGGTACCAGCCGCCACGGGAAGCCGAAGATGCGTTATGCGCCATTTGTGGTCGATCCAACCGCGCGGGTCATGGTTTAGCGCCGCATGCTGCAAAGCACATTTTACCGCAGGGGCGAAACGCGGACAGTTGGTTCGGATGACTGGCCGGGACTGATTGCTACCGGGGGATATGCAGCGATCATTTTTGATTGTGATGGCACATTGGTAAACAGTGGCGAAGGGCATTTCCGCGCCCTTCAGGCCGCTGTGAACGCGCAAGGCGCAAGCATGGACAGGGCGTGGTATAATGCGCGGACGGGGCTGGATCGCAAGTCAACACTCGACGCATTTGCTCAGACCATCAGCGGCGATTTTGATGTATCGCGCGCAATCACGCAGAGTATCGAGGCGTTCCAGTCCGTGGTTCACTGCGTCTCGGCCATTCCCGAGACGGTCGATCTGCTGCGCGGCCTTGATGCGGTCTTCGGGAGAGCCGTTGTCACGAACGCCGAAAAACCGGTGGCAGAGGCATCGCTGGGTGCAATTGATGTGCTGTCATGCATTGATCATCTGGTGACATTCTCTGACGGGCTTCCGCCCAAACCCGCGCCTGACATGTTTCGGTTGGCGGCGGCAAAGCTGGATGTTTCCTGTACGCGGGTGCTTGTCTTTGAAGATTCGCCGCAGGGTGTTGCGGCGGCCCTTGCCGCTGACATGGATGTCGTTTTGCTATTGTTCGATCACGTATCGGACGGACGGTGATGGGAAGCTCTTTTCTTGACAGGTCGCCGCTTGTCGGAGATTGCGCTCTGTTCGGGAAACAATTGGCTCTTTGGTCGGGCAAGATCAGTTCTGCCGCAGGGAATGCGCCGCGAGACACATGTGCGCGGCCGCGACGACGGGGTCTATTATTTGCGCCGCGCGAGGGGTCATGATCTGCGGCGCAATACATGTCATGCCTCCGCAACCCAAGACGATGCTAAGGTCCGGATCGGAAGCCAGCGTCAGATCGACGGCCCTTTGCACCCTGTGAATGCTTTCGGGGCCTGCATTAAGATCAAGCACTGCGACGCCAGATGCATGGATGCCTGCGCAGCGGTCCCATAGACCCATGGCGCGCACGTTTTCAGCGATCACGGGCACCGATACCTCCAACGTCGTGACGACTGAAAACCGCGACGCGGCGAGACTTCCCGCAATGCATCCTGCTTCACCCAGACCGATCACCGGCAAGCTGTTTCGCGCGCGCAACTGGCCAAGACCGGTGTCATCGAAACACCCCACAACCACGGCATCCGCACCTTGGGCCTGCGCCTGATCGAAAAGACCAAAAAGCCCTGTCAGGCATGCGGCGGCATCGTCTGGCCCTTGAATGGAAGCAGGACCCGTGCTGTTTGTCAAACCTTGCACCTGTGCCGAAAGTCCCACGGCGGCTTGCGCTGCTGTAACCATTTCTTCGGTCATTCTGTGGGTCGCGTTCGGGTTGAGGATGAAGATCTTCAGCGGATGAACAACCATTATGGGGCTACCTTGTTGACGGCAGTTGCGCCCTCGCGCGTGGCATGAACGCAACGTGCCCAGCGGCCTGCGGCGCCTGACCAGACAGGCACGGGGGTTGTAAGGCAGAGGTCTTCTGCATGGGCACAGCGCGGGGCGAAGGCACAGCCTTCGGGCAGCGCATTCAACGCCGGAGGCGCGCCCGGGACCGCGTCCAACCGTGTGCCCGGCACGGCACCTACAAGGTTGGCCGCAAGCAGCCCTTTTGAATAGGGATGGCGCGCATCGCGAATAATGTCCGCGACGGATCCGGTCTCGACAAAACTGCCTGCGTACATCACCGCAAGACGATCCGAGACTTCAACGGCCACGCCGATGTCATGGGTCACAAAGATGACCCCCATACCCATCTCCTGCTGCAATTCGCGCAACAAGAGCAGGATCTGGATCTGCACTGTGGCATCCAGCGCTGTTGTCGGCTCGTCGGCCAGCAAGAGCTTGGGCCGGCAGGCCAGTGCCAGAGCGATCATCGCACGCTGGCGCATGCCGCCCGACATTTCATGGGGGTAGTTCCCAAGCCGGCGCTTGGCCGAAGGAATCCGGACCAGCTCCAGCATTTCAAGGGCGCGTGCCATCGCGACACGGCTGGTTGCGCCTTCATGACGTATCACAGTTTCCGCGATTTGCTGGCCAATGGTATAGACCGGATCCAAAGCCAGCGACGGGTCTTGAAAGATCATCGAGGCCACGCCGCCGCGATGATCGGCGAGCGCGCGTCCTTGCAGGGCAATCACATCTTCCCCATCGACCTCTACCGCTCCGGTGATGGTTGTTCTGCGTTCCGGCAACAGACGCAGCAGGGTCTTGAGGGTCACGCTTTTGCCCGAACCGCTTTCGCCGAGGATACCCAGCACCTCGCCCGATGCCAGATCAAAACTCACATTGTTGACCGCATGAACCGGCGGTGTACCGTCAAAGCGCACCGACAAGTCGCGCACACTGACCAAAGGATGATCGCTTTTGGTGGCTGAAGGGGTCATGCGACGGTTTCCTCAGAGCGGTTCAGGTGACATGCTGCCAAGTGGCCTTTGGCGACGGCGAATTGCGAGGGGACCTGTGTCGCACATGGACCGAAAGCCTGCGCGCATCGGGTATGAAATCGGCACCCGGATGGGGGGTCGATCGGATTTGGCGGATCGCCTGCAAGCGGGGCTTCATGTGTGCGGCGATCAGGATCAAGAGAGGGCATCGCTGCCAAAAGGGCTTTGGTGTAGGGATGGCGCGGCGCAGTATAGAGGCTGCTTGCGGGGCCGATCTCGGCCACTTCGCCCAGATACATCACCATCACGCGGTCCGAGATGTGCCGGACCACATTCAGATCATGACTGATGAACACATAGGTCAGGCCCCGTTCGCGGCGCAGGTCCATCAGCAGGTTGAGAACCTGTGCCTCAACCGACTTGTCCAAAGCAGAGACCGCTTCATCCAGCACGATGACCTGCGGGTCAAAAGCCAAGGCGCGGGCGATATTGACCCGCTGGCGTTGCCCGCCTGACAACTCGTGGGCATAGCGCCCGCCAAAGCGTGCCGGATCAAGCCCGACGCGGTCCAGAAGGTCTTGTGCCTTGCGCCTTGCCTCGGCTGCCGATGCGCCGTGTACGGTCGGTCCGAAAGCGATGGAATCGATCATCGTCATGCGCGGATTGAGAGAGGCGAAACTGTCCTGAAACACCATCTGCACCTGACGTCGAAACGCCTTGAGTGGCAATTCCGGACCAACGACCTTGCCATCAAAGCGCACGCTCCCGCTATTGGGTGTCAGCAATTGCACCAGCAAACGGGCCGTGGTGGACTTGCCACAACCGCTTTCGCCGACGACACCGAGCGTTTCTCCGCGCGCCAGCTCAAAGCTCACATCGTCGACCGCTCGGACTACCTTGCGTTTGGCACCAAAACCGCCTGCGCTGAAGTGTTTCACAAGGTTATGAGCAGAGAGGATCGGCGTATTCATTGTTTGACGTCCATGGCAGAGCGCAGCCCGTCACTGAGCATGTTGAACGAAATCGAGGTCATGAAGATCATCACGCCGGGGAGTGCTGCCAGCCAAGGCTGCACGTAGATCGCATTGCGCAAGGTATTCAGCATCAGACCCCATTCTGCGTTCGGTGGGCTGACGCCAAGCCCGAGAAACGACAGACCCGCCGCAAGGATCATGGACACCGAGATCAGACTGGTGGCGTAAACGAAGATCGGCCCGAGCACATTGCCCAGAACATGATCGCGCACGATCCGCAGGCTGGATGCGCCACTGGCCTGCGCTGCCTCGATGTATTCAAGTTTGCGCACAGAGGTTGTGACACTCTCTGCGACCCGCGCAATCGGCGGAATGAAAACCACGGTCAGCGATAGCAAGCCGTTCAGGATACCGGCACCCAAGGCACCTGAAATGGCAATCGCCAATAGCACCGACGGGAAGGCGTAAAGGACGTCCAGGGTCCGCATGGTGATCGTGTTGACCCAGCCCCCAAGGTAGCCTGCGGCAATCCCGATGGCAGAACCGATTGCAAAGGCAATCAGGACAGGCACGACCCCCATGAAAAGGGACAGGCGCGCGCCATAGATCAGCCGGCTCAGCATATCGCGACCCAATTCATCCGCGCCCAGCGGATAGCCCTCGGTGCCAATCGGAGACAACCGCTTGAGCATGGTTCCCTGCAAAGGATCGGCCGGAGCGATCCAGGGCGCAAAGATCGCCATCAGCACAAGACCGGCTGCCACAAGGCCCGCACAAACAGCAACCTTGTCCCGCAGGAACCTGCTCCAGACTGCGCGCCAATAGCCTTGGGATTTGTCGACTGTCGCAAGCGGGACAATATTTTCAGCTGTTACAGCCATGTCTCACCCCCGTTGCAATCGTGGGTCAAGCGACGTTTGCGCCACATCCACGAGAAGATTCAGAATGACAAAGAACATCGCAAGAACAAGGATGGTCCCCTGCAAGAGAGGCAGATCGCGTTGAAAGATGGCCTGCCCCAGCAGGAACCCGGTACCGGGCCAAGAGAACACGGTCTCGATCAGAATAGAGCCGCCCAACAAGTAGCCCAACTGCAAGCCCATCACCGCCAAGGCCGTCGGAGCTGCGTTTTTCACGACATGGGCCAGAACACCGCGGTCCAAAAGCCCTTTGGCCTGAAGACCCGTTACAAACTCCTGCTGCAGAATGTCGGCGACGAGCGCACGCACCGTGCGCGCGACAATTCCCATCGGGATCACCGACATCGTGATGGCCGGCAGGATCAGATATTGCATGTGGACCCAATCCCACATCCATTGGCTCGAACCGCCGGGCCCTGCGCCAGTCGCGGGCAGCCATCTCAATTCGACCGAGAAGATGATGACCATCACCATCCCGAGCCAATAGTGCGGCACTGAAACACCGACAACGGCGATTCCGGTTGCGAGCTTGTCAATCCAGCTATCGCGGTAGTAACCCGCAACGAAGCCAAACAGGCTGCCCAATGTGAAGCCGATGATCGTGGCTGTTACCGCAAGGATCAGCGTATTGCCGACCGCATTGAAAACCTCGGATGCAACAGGCCGGCCCGTTGCGATGGAATTGCCCAGATCACCCTGCATGGCCAGACCAAGCCACCGGAAGAACTGTTCAGGATAAGAGCGGTCAAATCCATAGATTGCCATCATCTGTTCCTGCAACTCTACCGAGGCATCCGGCGGCAGGATCGACACCAGCGGATCACCGGGCGAAATATGGACCAATGCAAAACACACCAAAGATACCCCGAGCATGATCGGGATGGTGTAGAAGATGCGGCGGATGACAAAGACTAGCATCACAGAAAAGCCCCTTGAAGAATGAGACCGCCCCCACAAGGGCGGCCTCTTGAGATCGATGTGATCAGTCTGCGATCGTCATCGGTGCAATGTCGATAAACCAGTTCTTCGGCTGGGTTACATTGCCGACCCGTGATGCCATCGCGCGTGGACCAACGTCATGGGCGATCCACACGAAAGGTGCCTCTTCGACGATCCGCGCATGCAGTCTGGCAAGGGCGGCGTCGCGATCTGCGTCGTCAAACGATGTCCGTGCATCGGCAATCAGAGCATCGAATTCGTCATTGCCGAACAGTCCCCAGTTGTTGGAAACGGGCGGGAATGTCTGGGTCGAAACAAAGCGGACCATGGCAAAGAACGGATCCATCGTTGCGAACGACACGTTGATTGCATGGGCGCCACGCGCACTTTCGTCCGCCGCACCTTTGCGCCAGTTGGTGAACACGGTGTTCCACTCAAGCACATCCAGCTCGACGTCGAAGAAACAGTCAGCCAACGATTGCTGTACGTATTCGTTCATCGTCACAGGCTGCATCTGACCAGAGCCTGAAGCAGAGGTCTGGACCTTTACCTGAACCGGATTCTCGGCTGAGAAGCCTGCTTCTGTCATCAGAGCGCGTGCCGTATCGGGGTCATAGCGGATGTCAAAGGACGGGTTGCCCCACCAAGGATGGCCCGGCTCGACAGAGCCTTTCGGGATTCCCATGTAGCCGCCCAGAAGCACCTGAAGCTCTTCGCGGTTGACACAGAGGTTCGCGGCATGACGCACCCGCTTGTCCAGCCAAGGCGATCCTTCATGGAACGACAACTGCCAAGGCCAAACGTGCGGCTGCGGGTTGGAATAGACGACATTGCCTTCGCTCAGAATACGTGGAATCGCATCCGGCGCGGGGGCCTCGATCCAGTCGACCTGACCGGAAAGCAAAGCGGCTGTCCGCGCGTTGGCGTCCGGAAGCGGCACAAGAACAACCCTGTCGATAGTGGGGGTGCGTGCCGGATCCCAATAATTCTCGTTCTTGACCATCTCGAAGCGCTCGCGCGGGACAAGAAGCTCGCCTTCAAACGGTCCAGACCCCGAAGGATCGGCGGCAAAGGCTGTCCATGCGGCAGCAGCGCGTTCTGTGGGATCGGTGATTGATGCGTCAACCGCGTCGTAAAGGGTCTGCCAGTGGGTCGGCGATGCCATGAACAGCATTGTCATGTTCAAGGGCAAGAAGCTGTCCGGCTGCGTTGTCGTCAACTCTACGGTCAGATCATCAATCGCGCGCGCAGAGGCCAGAGTCGGCATCCGTGACTTGGTCGCACCAACCTGATCTGGCGCAAAGTGCGGCGCGCTTTCGTCAAGAACCTTCTGGACGTTCCAGACCACAGCATCAGCGGTAAAGGCGGAACCATCATGGAAGGTCACCCCTTCACGCAGCGTGAAAATCCACTTTGTGGTGTCTGCCGGATCGACCGCCCATGATGTTGCAAGACCGGGGACGATCCCGCTTGCCTCTGTCTCCGACGACAGATCCCAGTGGGTCAAGGCATCATACATCGGGATGCCCGTAAAGCGGTTGCCCTCAAACCCCTGATCCGGTTGACCAGAGGTGCGCGGGATGTCCGCCGCGGTCATGCCGATCGTCAAAATCTTTTCTGCCCAAGCTGGTCCTGCGGCCAGCATCGCAGTCATGAGAACGATCGCAGTGGATCGATACAAAGCTGTTTTTGCCATTTTCCATTCTCCTGTTGGTAAACATGGGCCAAGCCTTCCTGACCAGCATGGTCCCCGCAAAGGTATGTGAATGTCAGGCAAATTTTGTCGACTGATAGTCCAAAAATTGTATACGTTTATGAGAACAGATGTTCACAAAAGCCTCTGACTTCCTCTCGAACGATCTGAAATGCTGAAAAAATATGCAAAAAGTAGAAAGCCATTGCCTTTGATTCGGGAATAAACAAGACATTTGGTCCAAGAACGGCGAAGACTTGTCAGAGGCAAAATGTATGCAATTTTCGAGCAACTAAGAGATGACCATTACACAACAGAAATCGAACTTCACCGACAGCGTTGAGGTCGATGTCTCGCACAACCCCGTTTACGTGGGTGTCGAGGTTGCGATCCTTGAGCAGCGCCTGCCGCCTGGCATGCGGCTCGCGGAAAAAGATCTGGCCGAGATTTACGGCGTGTCGCGGACGATTGTACGGGCAGGGCTTCAGGCGCTCTCGCATTCGCATCTGGTGACTTTGCGCCCAAACCGCGGCGCGAGCGTCGCGAATCCGTCGCCGCGCGAGGCGCGCGAGGTCTTTGAGGCCCGCGAACTCCTTGAGCCGCGCTCTGCAAGGGAGGCTGCATTGAAGGCCACAAAAAAGGATATCGCTGACCTGCGCCTGCATGCCGAAGCCGAACATGAGGCCATGCAGGAGAATTCCTCTGGCCGCGCTTTGCGGCTCTCGGGTCTTTTCCATGTCAAAATTGCGCGGATTGCAAATCAGCAGACCATCGCCAATTTCATTGAAAGTCTTGTTTCACGGTCGTCGCTGATAATTGCCCTGTATTGGACAAGGTCAAGCACGCGCTGCGACGAGCACTGTCACAATGCAATTATCGATGCGCTGGAACGCAACGATCCTGACGAGGCGGAACAACTGATGCGTAGCCATCTTGTCGAAATGCACTCCGCTTTACAGTTTGGAGTGCCAGAGGCGCGAAACAAGAACCTAAAGGCGATCTTGGGGCAATGAACCCGCTGAAAACCCTCTGGCGGATCAAGGCGCATGAAAGAGATACCTCATAGGCCGCCGATAAAGCTTTGAATGGTTTTGCCTATTATTCGGGAACTGGGCAGAGCTTTGCGCGACAGCCAAGATGTTTCGACTAGATATTGGTGCGCAACAGGATCTCTATGCGAATGTTTTCTTGCGATCCAAGGGTCTGGCGTCTGTCAACGATGCCTTTCAGCCGGCGAATGGCGCTGCGCACGAGATGGCCGGGGTCTTGGGCGATCACGCCGTCCAGTCTTCTGTCCCGCAAAGCCTGCTCTGTAAAGGGCGTGCGTTCATGTGCGATCTTGATGATCGACGGTGGCACGTTCAGGGACTGGAGGATGGACAATGGTTTGCGGGCCTCTGACGCCATCACATAGATGCCGACAATATCGGGATTGGCTTTGAGATTGGCCGCGATGATGGAAAGTGCCCGGTCTTCATTGCCGTAGGTCTCGAGTGAGGGAAGGGCGTGCAAATGGGGAAAGCTGTCGTTAATCTCGTCGTCAAAGCCCAATCGCCGTTCCAGACTGTCACGCGATTGCATGCTTTCAGAGATCACCATGACACTGCCTTTGCGTCCGCCGACGCATTGCCCCATCAGCAACGCAGCCGTGGCCCCGGCTGCCCTGTTGTCGATGCCCACCCAGTCCGCATCCATCATCGTTTGGTTCGAAATAAAGGGCAGAGCAGCCACGCCACGTTCCTGTAAACGCCTGATCGCGTCGCGGACTTGCGGTGTTTCCGGTGACATGATGGCCACGCCTGCCACGTCCTTTTCCGAGAGTGCCGAAAGATAGGCTGAAATGCTGTGCGGGTCGTTCTCATCAATGTGCTGGACTTCGCACCAGACATGGTCGGCAAAGAATACGGCTTGGGCCTCTGCGATGCGCTGTACAATCTGGTCCAGGAACTGATCGCCCGAGCGGGGCAAGGCGAAAATGAACCTGTATTGCCGTGATTTCGCCAGATTGGCGGCCTGCAGATTGCGTTCGAATCCCAGTTCCTTGATCGCCTGATTGACGCGATCGACCGTGTCTTTCTTCACACCCTCCCGCCCATTCAACACGCGGTCGACCGTCGCACGGCTGACGCCGGCCGCCTTGGCCAGATCCTTTGTAGTTGGTCGGATCATTGAATTGGCAAGCATCGTTTTGTTCATTTCTTTCACATTATCAGTCTTTTGCAGGCCTTCAACACAATCTGATCGTTGGACGTAGTGACGCTTATAGCGAAAAATGAGGCACGTGCATCAGAAAAAGCTTGTTTTGAGGCACGTGCCTCATTACCAATAATTTCACGATGAGGGCGCAGCGAGGGGGCTGGGCCTGATTTTAATCCTTGGGAGGAGACCTCTAATGAAAACGAGATTTATGATGTCGACCGCAGCGGGCGCCGTGCTTGCGGGTGGTCTGTCAACGGCTGCAGTCGCAGAAGACTTGACCTTGTGTTGGGCCGCTTGGGACCCTGCAAATGCGCTGATCGAACTGAGCAAAGACTTTGAAGCCCAATCTGGCCACACCATGAATTTCGAATTCGTGCCATGGACCAGCTTTGCGGACCGTATGCTGAACGAACTCAACTCTGGTGGGCAGCTCTGCGACCTGATGATTGGTGACAGCCAATGGATCGGCGGCGGTGCAGAGAACGGCCACTACGTCAAGTTGAACGACTTCTTTGACGCCAACGGCATTGATATGGCCGACTTTATCCCAGCGACGGTGACGGGCTATGCCGAATGGCCAAAGAACACGCCGAACTACTATGCTTTGCCTGCATTTGGTGACGTCGTTGGTTGGACATACCGCAAGGATTGGTTTGAACGCCCCGAGTTGCAGGCTGAATTCATGCAGACCTACGGTCGCGCCCTGGACGTTCCTGCGACGCTTGAAGAACTCAAGGACATTGCAGAGTTCTTCCAAGGCCGCGATATCGACGGCACGACCGTTTACGGGGCCGCCATCTATACCGAGCGTGGTTCCGAAGGCATCACGATGGGTGTGACGAACGTGCTGTATAACTATGGTTTCTTGTACGAAAACCCCGATCAGCCCTATGACCTAGAGGGTTTTGTGAACTCCGAAGGCGCAATCGCCGGGTTGGAGTTCTACAAAGAGCTATATGACATCGGAACACCTCCTGGCTCATCGAATTGGTACATGGGTGAAAACATTGATGCCTACCGGTCCGGTCAGGTGGCCATGCAGATGAACTTTGCCTTCATCTGGCCGGGTGTCGAGGCCGACGAGAACGTAGGCGGCGGCAGATCGGGCTACTTCCCGAACCCCGCAGGTCCTGCGGGCCAGTTTGCCCAATTGGGCGGACAGGGCATCTCGGTAGTCGCCTATTCCGAAAAGCAGGATGCAGCACTTGAGTATATCCAGTGGTTTGCACAGCCTTCTGTACAGGCAAAATGGTGGGAATTGGGCGGCTACTCTGCATTGCGTGCCGTTGTCGAAGACCCGGGCTTTGCAACCAGCCAGCCTTATGCGCAGACCTTTCTCGATAGCATGGCGATCGTGAAAGATTTTTGGGCCGAGCCCGCCTATGCTGATCTGCTGATCCCGATGCAGGAACGTATACACAACTACGTCGTCGCTGGTGAAGGCACAGCGAAAGAGGCACTTGATGGTTTGGTTCGGGATTGGACCGAAGTATTCGAGGACGAAGGCAAGCTCTGATCGCCATGTGGGTGGACACCACGCTTGTCGTGGTGTCCGCTGCCACTTTGACGGGTCATTGAACGCACCAGCGGACCCTTATCCAACAGAACGCCAAGGATCGCAGCGCGTCTGCGTCTGAAGGAACACAAGATGAGCTTTTCCCCAATTGACAGGGCTGCCGCCAAAACGCCCAACGGGGTCGCCCGCCGCATTCGCGGTCTTTCAGATCGTACGATTGCCTGGATTTTTGTGGCCCCCACGATCTTTCTGTTGCTTGCGGTGAACATCTTTCCACTGATCTGGACCATCCGGCTCAGTTTTACGAATTTTCGGGTGAACCGGCCGAACAATGATGTTGAATGGGTGGGCCTGCAAAACTACCAGCGGATTCTGACTGACCCGGATATTTGGCAAACGATGCAGGCGACGGCGCATTTCCTGATCTGGACAATCATCTTGCAAGTGCTGATCGGCTTTACGTTGGCATTTCTGATCAACAAAAAATTCAAAGGCAACGACATGTGGACGACCATCATCGTCTTTCCGATGATGCTGTCGCCTGCCGTGGTCGGCAACTTCTGGACCTTCCTTTATCAGCCGCAAATCGGCCTGTTCAACTACGTGGTCGCGTTTTTCACGGGGGTCGATCCGGCAAGCTTTTCAATGATTGGCGATGTCAATTTGGCCCCTTGGGCGATCATTATTGCCGATACATGGATGTGGACGCCCTTTGTCATGTTGATCTGCCTCGCGGGTCTGAGGTCGATCCCTGATAGTATCTACGAGGCCGCGGAATGCGACCGCGCGAGTAAATGGCGGCAGTTCTGGACAATTACCATCCCCATGGCGCTGCCTTTCTTGATGTTGGCGATCCTGTTTCGCGGGATTGAGAACTTCAAGATGTTCGATCTGGTGGTGCAGCTGACGGGTGGGGGACCGGGCAATACGACCACCCTTACCTCGATTGATCTCAAGCGGGAGGCCTTCGAGAAATGGCGCACCGGCTATTCATCCGCCTATGCTGTCATCCTTTTTGTCACCGTGTTCGGCCTTGCATCCATCTATGTCAAAGCCCTGAATAAGGTCAAAGAAAGATGAGTTTCTCTGTCACAGAGCCCGCCAAAAGCACCAAGTGGATCGCCGGAATTCTGGTGGTTGGTTATGCGATCATTACGTTGATCCCGCTGCTTTGGATTATCGCGACGGGTTTCAAATCGCCTACGGATTCGATTGCCTACCCGCCGGTCGTCGTGTTCGAGCCGACGCTTGAAGGCTACGTCAACCTGTTCACAGACCGGACCCGTGCCACCGAACAAATGCTTGAAGAGGCCGGTCCGCCGGAAACCTGGTACGAAGAGATCGTGCGGGCGCGCGGCACAGTCATTTCTGGCCCGTCGCGCTATGGCGAGCGGTTTCTCAATTCAGTGATCATTGGCTTTGGATCAACCGCACTTTGCATGATCCTTGGCACCATGGCCGCCTATGCGTTCAGCCGCTTCAAGGTCCCGCTCAAGGATGACCTGCTGTTCTTCATCCTGTCGACACGGATGATGCCACCGATTGCCGTAGCGATCCCGATCTTCCTGATGTTTCGCAATCTGGGCCTGAACGACACGCATCTTGGGATGATCCTGCTTTATACGGCGGTAAACCTGTCTCTCTCGGTTTGGCTGCTCAAAGGGTTCATCGACGAAATTCCGATCGAATACGAGGAAGCAGCACTGATCGACGGCTACACCCGGTTTCAGGCTTTCTACAAAGTCGTGTTGCCACAGGCCGCCACAGGGATCGCGTCAACCGCTATCTTCTGTCTGATCTTTGCGTGGAATGAATATGCCTTTGCCGTCTTGCTGACATCCGGCACAGCGCAGACGGCACCGCCGTTCATCCCCACGATCATCGGCACCAGCGGGAAAGACTGGCCCGCAGTAGCGGCGGGTGCGACGATCTTTCTGGTGCCGGTCATGGTCTTCACCATCCTGCTGCGCAAGCATCTGCTGCGCGGGATCACATTTGGGGCGGTCCGAAAATGATGAAGTTCTTGAATGGATTGCTGCGGTTTCGTCGCGGCGCTTGGGAAATGCTGGCATCCATCCTGATCGCTCTTGGCGTGGTCATGCTGATGCAGCCCTTCTTGCTCACGCTTTATACCTATTCGTTCATTGTTACCCTTGTTGGCACGGTGATGTTCATCATCGTCAGCCATTTCCCGGAGTAAGCGCATGGCACAGATACGCATTGAAAACGTGCGCAAGGACTTTGGGTCGTTCAACGCCGTGAAGTCTTCGACCTTTACCATCGAAGACGGTGAGTTTTTCATGCTGCTTGGTCCATCCGGTTGTGGCAAGACGACGACGCTGCGCATGATGGCCGGATTGGAACTGCCCACGTCAGGCAAGATCTACATCGACGGCGAAGAGGTCGGCATGAAGCCCGCCAGCCAACGCGATATTGCTTTCGTGTTTCAGATGTTCGCGCTTTATCCGCATATGAACGTCGGCAAGAACATCAGCTATCCTTTGCTGTCGCAGGGCATGCCCAAGGCACAGGTCAGGACGAAGGTGGCCGAAATTGCCGAGATCCTTGGCATTAGCGACATTCTGAAAAAACCGGTTGGCGGCCTGTCGGGTGGCGACCGCCAGCGCGTTGCCCTTGGCCGCGCCATCGTGCGCAATCCCAAAGCGTTTTTGATGGATGAACCTTTGGGCGCACTTGATGCCGAATTTCGTGAACGCATGTCAGAAGAACTGCGCGCGCTGCATGACCGAATGGGTGCTACGACGGTTTATGTGACCCACGACCAGCTTGAGGCGATGCAGATGGGCGACAAGATCGTCGTGATGAACCATGGTGTGGTCGAGCAATTCGGCGTGCCACAGGACATCTACGACTGGCCCGCCACGAAATTTGTTGCGGCATTCATCGGCTCGCCACCGATGAATTTCCTTGATTTCAATGGAATGGTCGGCATTGGCGCCAATGAGGTCCGTCTGGGTGATGCAGCCATGTCGATCCCATCCAGCCTTGAGGGCGCAAACGGTGCGCTGACCTTCGGGGTGCGCCCGGAGCATGTGAAATTGGACGACAGCGCCAGCTACCGCGGCAAAGTGAAAGCAGTCGAATATCTTGGGACAACACAGATCATCACGCTGGACACGCCCAACGGTGTGCTCAAGGCGCGGGTGGCCAGTTCCGATGTTGTGACAGTGGGGGCAACAACCGGGCTGCGATTTGATCCGCGCACGATCACGCTTTTTGACGCGAAAAGCGGCAAGGCGCTTCGGTCCGAAGCCAATCAGGGGGTATTGGCCCATGGCTGAGGTCGTCTTGAGCGGTGTGTCGAAATCCTTTGGCGCAGAGACCGCTTTGCAGAACGTTTCGATGACGATCCCGGACGGGTCCTTTGTCGTGCTGCTTGGCCCCACCGGAGCAGGCAAGACCACGACGTTGCGTATGGTCTCCGGTTTGGACAAGCCTTCTTCCGGCAGTATCAGTATTGGCGGGCGCGACACCGCAGGGCTGACGCCTGCGCAACGGGATGTGGCGATGGTGTTTCAGCAATACTCTCTTTATCCGCATCTGACCGTGCGCCAAAATCTGGAGTTCCCGCTGAAGTCGCCAATCTTGCGGACGCCTCAGGCAGAGATCGACCGCAAAGTCGGCGAGGTCGCCGAAGTCCTGCAAATCAGCCACAAGCTTGACAACAAAGCGACCGCTTTGTCAGGCGGCGAGATGCAGCGGGTTTCCATCGGGCGGGCGCTTGTGCGCGATCCGTCGGTTTATCTCATGGACGAACCGTTGAGTTCACTGGATGCCAAGCTGCGCTCGGATTTGCGGATCGAGCTCAAGAGCATTCAGGCGGATTCCGGCGCGACATTGCTTTATGTCACCCACGACCAGATCGAGGCGATGACGATGGCGACCCACGTGGGCGTCTTGGACAAAGGCAAGTTGGTGCAGTTCGGCAGCCCGCGCGACATTTATGAAAACCCCGTCAGCGTCTACGCTGCCAGTCGTTTGGGGCAACCGCGTATCAATGTCCTGCCTGCCGATATTTTTGGAGGGGCACCCGACCTTGCTACTCATATTGGCCTGCGGCCCGAACAGATCGTTCAGGGGGAAGGCGAGGAAAGTATCGTCCAGCGGGTCGAACATCTGGGCGATCAGACGCGGCTGCATCTGACTTTCAAGGCACATGACCTGATCACGGTGACAGATGCCCACACGACGCTCAAGGAGGGCGACATCGTTAGAATTCGCCCGCACAAACCATTCTACTTCGACGCCACCGGCGCGCGTTTGGCCTAAGGGAGAGGGACCATGAAACAATTTATCAACACCAAAGAAGACATGGTGACCGAAGCCATCGACGGAACGATTGCCGCCTCGGGTGGTGCTTTGACGCGCCTTGACGGGTATCCGCATATTCGCGTTGTTGTGCGCGCCGATTGGGACAAGTCAAAAGTGGCTTTGGTCTCGGGCGGCGGATCGGGTCATGAGCCTTCGCATGCGGGTTTCGTAGGGGCAGGGATGCTGACGGCGGCAGTCTGCGGCGATGTCTTCGCCTCGCCTTCGGTGGACGCGGTTCTGGCGGGTATTCTGGCGGTGACTGGCCCCGCGGGCTGCTTGCTGATTGTCAAGAACTATACGGGTGACCGATTGAACTTTGGTCTTGCCGCGGAACGGGCGCGGGCCTTTGGGCATAAGGTCAGCATGGTGATCGTCGATGACGATGTGGCCTTGCCCGACTTGCCGCAGGCGCGCGGGCTGGCGGGCACTTTGTTCGTGCACAAGATCGCAGGTGCGATGGCCGAGAATGGCGCAAGCCTCGAGGCCTGTGCCTTGGCAGCCGAACGGATCATCAAGGGCAGCCGCAGCATCGGCATGTCGCTGGATACCTGCACAGTCCCCGGCTCGCTTAAGGAAGACCGCATTCCGCATGGGATGGCCGAACTTGGCCTTGGTATCCACGGCGAGGCAGGCGTAGAGCAGGTCGTGTCCGTTGGCGCAAAAGATGCGATGGCCAAGGTCACCGAAAAGCTTGCGGTGACGATGCCGGATGCGCCCCATGTGGTGCTGATCAACAACCTTGGCGGTGCGTCGGTACTGGAAATGTCGATCCTGACCCATGAGCTTTTGCTATCAGAGATAGGTAGCCGAATCCGGCTGATCGTAGGGCCTGCGGCAATGATGACCGCACTTGATATGCACGGGTTTTCGGTTTCGGTGATGGCGCTGGCTGATGGAGACGCTGCGCTGCTGGCGCAACCAGTCAGCTGTCCGGGTTGGCCAGATTGCAAGCAGATTACAGCAACCAAGGTCTTGCCGTTGCCAGACGGCTTGTCGCCGATCCGCGCGCCTGCCTCGGCGCATGCCCCCACCAAAGCCTTCCTCACAGATTGCTGCAAGGTTTTGATTGAAGCCGAGAATGACCTCAACGCTTTGGACGCCAAGTCGGGTGACGGTGATACAGGGTCGACACTGGCCGGGGCTGCGCGCGCCTTGATTGATGCGATGGATACTCTGCCACTGGCGGATCACACCCAGCTTTACCGGGCCATCGGATTGGAACTCAGCCAAACGATGGGTGGGTCGTCAGGGGTCCTTCTGGCGATCTTCTTTGCTGCCGCTGGTGATGCGTCCTCTTCCGGCTTGCCGATGCGCGAGGCCTTGCAGACAGGTTTGGAACGGATGCGGCAGATTGGTGGAGCAAACCCCGGAGACCGCACAATGGTTGATGCTTTGCTGCCCGCTTTGGACGCTCTTGCCGTCGGGCTGGAGCAATCGGCCAAAGCAGCCCGTGAAGGGGCAAACTACACCGCCACCCTGACAACCGCCAAGGCGGGACGCGCGACATACATTAACGCAGAACAGCTAATGGGGCATGTCGATCCCGGTGCAGAGGCCGTGGCGCGCTTGTTTGAACATCTGGCGTCGTGACCAAGCAAAAGCGCGCGTCTTAAATCCGGTACCGGTGTCCTGGGGCTCATGCCTGCCCCAGGGCTCGGGTACGAAAACAAAGGGGGCAATTTGCTTCGGCCTCCTTGGCGATCCCGTTTGGCTTTCTCACGCAGGCAGGTGCCGGCTGCAATCAGAGCGAGAATAGAGCGCTACTGACGCTTCAAAAATTGATTGGCCATGAGTCAAGGTTGCGAAAAAGTGTCAACCTGTATTTACATTGACTGTGTCAACTTAATGTGACAACCTGTCGCAGTGGGAGGCAAGCTCTTTTGAGTCGTCACCTGCAATTCGACGAACCGTGAAAAGCTTGTTTAATGTTCTAAATAGGAGGACACACATGGCGGACGATGGAAAGGTATGGCCTACTGGCCTGACACTCGAGGAGGCCGAGGAGGTGCATAGTTACCTCATCGATGGTACGCGCGTCTTTGGTGCAATTGCCCTGCTTGCTCACATTCTTGTCGCAGTCGCGACACCTTGGCTAGGGTAGGGAGGGCAAACCATGAATAATGCAAAAATGTGGCTTGTCGTTTCACCGACAGTTGGCGTTCCGCTCTTCCTGGGTGCCGTGGCTTTGGGATCGTTCGCGGTCCATATGCAGGTTGTCAAAAACACATCTTGGGTAAAGGATTTCCTCCAGGGCGTGCCGATGGGAACCGGCGATCAGATGGCCGCTGCAGCAGTGCTGGATGAGTCTAATCTGGAGGCAGCTCAGGCAGCTTATGTCATGCCGAGCGGCGAAGGAAACGTTGTGACGATCATCCTGCCGGATGGGACGAGTGCAACGGGCATCTTGCGTATGCCTGAGACTTTCGCGTCACAAAGCTTCGAGGACAGCTCGCCGCTTGTAACGCAATAGTCTTTGGGCCCGCGGCACCTGTTCGCGGGCCCATGACCGGCTTCTTGATGCTGCCTCGCGACTTTTTATGCGGCTTGTGACAGGACGGACCAGATGATTGATTATCGCGGCTTTGCCACGCGGAAATTGGCGGCTATGGCGCCAAAGTATCTCCCATTTGCTGATGTAGCTTCCGTGGATGTGCCTTTGTCACGCCTGCTTCGCCTTTCGCTTTTTCAGGTGACGGTTGGCATGGCGCTGGTCATGCTGGTCGGGACCCTGAACCGTGTGATGATCGTGGAATTGAATGTTCCTGCGACGCTTGTTGCGGTCATGCTTGCGATACCCCTCGTCTTTGCACCGTTCAGGGCCTTTATAGGTTACAAATCGGATGTGCATGTCTCGGCGCTTGGGTTGCGGCGCATTCCCTATATTTGGAAGGGGACGCTTTGCCAGTTTGGTGGCTTTGCGATTATGCCCTTCGCTCTTTTGGTGCTCTCTGGATATGGCGAAGCCCATGATGCCCCCCGCTGGGTTGGTCTAAGCGCGGCTGCGCTGTCATTTCTTCTGGTCGGCGCGGGTGTGCATATCGTGCAAACGGTTGGGCTGGCTTTGGCGACCGACCTTGTTGAAGAGTCTGACCAGCCCAAGGTTGTTGGCCTGATGTATGTCATGCTTTTGTTGGGCATGGTTGCCAGCGCCCTGATTTACGGAATGCTTTTGGAAAACTATACGCCCGGACGACTTGTGCAGGTCATTCAGGGTAGTGCCGTTGTGACCGTGGCGCTGAACCTGCTTGCCATGTGGAAACAAGAGGCGCGAAACCGCGTGCGGGCTCAGGAAATGAAGGTGGCGCGCCCGTTGGAATTCAAGGAAGCCTGGAACCAATTGGCGCAGACTGAAGGGATGATCCGGCTTTTGGTCGTGATTTGCCTGGGGACCTTTGGCTTTGGCATGGCCGACGTCCTGCTTGAACCCTATGGGGGGCAGGCTTTGGGCATGTCGATCGCAGATACCACCAAGCTGACAGCGCTTTTCGCAACAGGCACATTGATCGGCTTCGGGATCGCCTCTCGCTTGCTGAGTGGTGAAACTTTACCGGCAAATCTGGCGATGGCAGGGACGTCTATCGGCATACCTGGCTTTGCCGCAATCATCTTTGCCTCCATGGGTGGGGGTATATCAAGTTTCTTGTTGGGAACTTTTCTCGTTGGGCTCGGGGCTGGTCTGTTCGGCCACGCAACGCTCACGGCAACAATGCGTTCGGCGCCCAGAGAGCGGGTCGGTCTCGCCTTGGGCGCATGGGGCGCCGCGCAAGCGACCGCTGCCGGTATCGGGGTGGCTCTTGCGGGTATTGTCCGTGACATCGTCGTTGGGCTGCAAGGAGCTACTGGAAGCGCTATGGAAACGCCCTATAATACAGTCTTCATGATCGAAGTGCTAAGTCTTTTGGCCGCGATTGTAGTGATCTGGCCTATGGCACGCCGCGTTTCTAAGAGAATTGACGTTAACAACCCGAACACAAAGCAAGTGGAGGCATCATGACAACAATACTTACGCGCCTTTTTTCCGACCAGTCTGCGGCACAAAGCGCAGCTGATCGTCTTTACTTCAAAGGTATCCCACGACGGGACATCAAGGTGATTGCTGGCAGCGAAAACGCCGACGCGCGCATGGCCCGCGCTGAAGTCCATGAAACAGCGATGGGCCCTTACGGTGCGGCTCTTGCGGCAGGTCATGCCGTTTTGGTTGTGCGTGCGACTTACAAGCCACTCGGCGCTGCGCGGATTGCGCGCGACGTCCTGAGCAAGCGTGAAACGATCGACACTGGCAAGGTGATGGATGATTTCTCGGTGCCCTTTAAGCCGGACAGAGCGCCAAGCGTGATGAAAGATCACCCGCATATGCTGTCGCTGCCCGGGTTTGCACCGCGCGGTCACGTTTCAGCGGCTTTCGGTTTGCCGCTTCTCAAGCAGCACCGGACCAAACGGTCTGCGATGTCGTCAGGCAAAAGAGCGTCGCGGATGTTCTGGCCCATGCCCTTGCTCAAGAGCAAGTCAGGCTCGAAGTCCGCTATTCACGGTGGCCGCCATATGTCGCAGATGTTTTGGCCGATGCCGCTGGTTTCAACTGCTCCGCGGCGCAAGTCGGTCATCCCGGGCGGTGGGCTTGTCTTCTCGCGTCTCTTCGGACTGCGTCCACTGCAATAGTGGTCCGGGCAGGACCAATGCGTTGCGACTTTGGCAGTGCAAAGGCGGCAGTCAGAGCCTGACAGCTTTGATACTGCCGTCTTGAAGCCCGAAGTCTACCCGCGGGAACGTCCTCGGGATGGTCTTTGCAC
>NZ_JANQTS010000015.1 GCF_030731595.1 Yoonia sp. | reverse complement strand
GTGTCTTTGTAGTCGGTGGTCTCGGCGCACATGGGTGGCGTCCTTTAAGCAGTCAAATCAGGATAGGTTGAACGAGCGGTGCGCACACGCAGACACCTTTTCCCGGCAGGATTGAGCAACTCAAACCGCCGGGCGAATAATGCTTATGATCATCTGCCGCAACATGAGCGCGCTTATAGGCCCGTGTCGCGCAAGGGTAAAGCCTCTAGGCGTTGACCACTTCCCAGACTTTGGAAATGACGACCGAACCTTCGCCCACCGCCGAAGCCACACGTTTCACCGACCCTGCCCGCACGTCGCCCACCGCAAAAATCCCGTGATGCGATGTCTCGTAGGGGGTGCTCTTGTCCACCGCCTGCCCTGTCATCACGAAGCCTTTGGCATCCAGCGCCACGAGGTCCGACAACCAGCCCGTATTGGGGGCGGCACCCACCATGATAAAGGCGGCCTTGGCGTCGATCACCTGATCGCTGCCGTCAGCTTTGTGACGAACGGTCACCTGCTCAAGAAACGCCTCCCCGTGCAAGGCCGCGATTTCGGACTGGTAATGGATCGTGATCGCCGGATCGGCCTTGAGCCGCGACAGAAGGTAATCGGACATGGAGGCCGCCAGACTGGGCCCGCGCACCAGCACATGCACATGGCGTGCGGTGCGCGACAGATACATGGCCGCTTGTCCGGCGGAATTGCCGCCACCCACAACGATCACGTCGGTATCGCGGCAATAGCGCGCTTCGACGTCGGTGGCGGCATAATAAACGCCAGCCCCCTCGAAATCCTCAAGCCGGTCAATCGGCAAACGGCGGTACTGCACGCCGGTGGCCACGACAACGGACTTGGCGCACACCTCGGCCCCGTCGTCCAGCGTTGCACAAAAGACCCCGTCCTCGCGCCGTTCCAGCGCGCGCACGCGACGCGGCACCGCAAATCTTGTGCCGAATTTCATCGCCTGCACTTCACCGCGCCAGACCAGATCGGCGCCGGAAATCCCCGTCGGGAACCCCATGTAGTTTTCGATCCGGCTGGAGGTGCCCGCCTGCCCGCCAATCGCCAGATCCTCGACCACGAGGGCCGAAAGCCCTTCGGTTCCTGCATAGACGCCCGCCGCCACTCCCGCAGGGCCACCGCCCACGATCAACACATCAAAGACGCGGCTGTCGTTCACCGCCATATCAAGGCCCAAAGCGCGGGCAATCTTGGCCGGTGTTGGATCGGTCATCACATCATCCTTGCCAAAGATCACGGCAGGCTTTCCGGCGTTGATATCGCAGGTATTGGCCAGCGCCTCGGCCTCGTGTTCGCCCAAAGTCAGGCTGCGCACAGGGATATGGTTGCGGCCGGCAAAGGCAGCAATCTGGCGGATATTGCGGTCCTGTTCGGCACCGATCAGGGTCAGCGCCGCTTCGCCGCTTTCCAGCAGGCGGCGGCGGCGTGCGGCCAGAACAGTGATCACGATGTCCGACAATTCCGGCACGCGGTTCATCAGGTCGAGCATCGGCACGCGATCCACGACCAGAATTTCACACGCATCGTGGCAGCGCGCGCCCAGCATTGCCTGACTGCCGGACAGAAAGCTGATCTCGCCAAAAAACTGTGTGGCCCCAAGGTAGGCCTTCCCGTAGCGGCCGCCGGTGCGGGGATCAATCGCCTCGACCTTGCCAGAGAGAACATAAAAGAACTTGTCAGAGGCCTGTCCCGCCGTCTGCAACATCGTGCCTGCGGGCATCTGGATGACCTGACCGATTTCGCGCATCTGGGCGACATGGCTGTCATGCAAGGGCGTGCGGACCATGGTCGCAAGATCGGGGGCTAGAGTATCCATCGCTGTCTCCTGTGCGTATGCATCACCATATAGGATGCAATTCTAAAATTTTGACGGCAAAACACGCCACCGGCAATTGCTGGCGCTCGATCCCCGCAAAAACGCCGCATTGCCTTGCTTTCTTGTGCTCACCAAAAGGGCATCATGACGAAACGGTACAAAATCGCTGTGGCTGGAGCTGGAATCGGGGGGCTGACCGTTGCCGCGCTCTTGGCTGATAAAGGTCATCAGGTCAGCGTCTTTGATCAGTTCGACCAGCCTCAGCCGGTGGGGTCCGGCCTTGTGATCCAGCCGGTTGGACAGGCCGTGCTTGACCGGATCGGTGCAGGCGATGCGGCGCGAAGCAAAGGCAACCCGATCCAGCGCATGTTGGGCCATGAAGCCGAGAGAAACCGCAATGTGCTGAATGTCTGGTATGACAAGCGCACAGACGGACGGGTGGGCCTTGCCATTCACCGCGCATCGCTCTTCGAGGCCATCTATACGGCGGTACGCGCGCGCGACGTCTCAGTTTCATCGCGCAGCCGCGTGGTTGAAGCGCAGGCAGGCAGGGTCAAGCTGGCGGATGGAACAACGCAGGGGCCGTTTGATTTGATCATCGACAGTGCCGGTGCCAGTTCGCCACTTTCACCACTCAAGTCCCGCCCGCTGCCATATGGCGCGATCTGGGGGACCGTCGACTGGCCGGACACGCCGCTGCCGACCAACCAGCTGACACAGTGCTATCGTCGCGCGGATCGCATGATCGGCGTCTTGCCTATCGGGTCATTGCCGGGAGAGACCATTCAGAAGGCCGCAATCTTTTGGTCAATGCCAGCACAGGCCCATCCCGATTGGCGAAAGGCAGGCCTCGATGCATGGAAGGCGCAAGCGACCTCGCTTTGGCCCGCATTTGCCCCCTTTGCTGCGCAGGTGCAGGACCCTGATCAAATGACAATGGCGCGCTACAGCCATGGAACCTTGCGCAAACCATGGTCCAGTGGCCTTGTCCACATCGGCGACGCGGCACATCGGGCCAGTCCGCAATTGGGCCAAGGGGCGAACATGGCCTTGTTGGATGCATTGGCTTTGGCGCGTGCGCTTGACTGCGCCGAAGGCGAAGCCGCACTCGCACTTTATGCAAGATCGCGGCGCTGGCACGTCCTGACCTATCAGGCGATGAGCGCCGCCTTTACACCGCAATACCAGTCTGACAGCCGCTGGTTGCCGGTCCTGAGGGACAGGCTGCTTTACCCCGTCTCGCAAATCCCGCCAGGACCAAAGGCCCTGACCGCTATTGTTTGCGGGACAATGCTGCCGCCGCTTGGGCGGCTTGGTCGGGTTTAGCGGCAGAAGGTTCCACTGCGGTGGCGGGCGGTGTCAAAGTGGAAATGATCGCGATGGAAGCGGTTGGCTTCCGGCCCCAATACCGTTCCAAACGGCCCGCAAGCCGCGCGCCACATCTGGCGAAGCTGCGCGCCGTCTTCGGGAGAGTTCCAATCCGTCAGGACAGTCATTTCTGTCCCGTCCCGCAGCCGGATGCCCGCAATATCAACCGCCCGCCCGAAAGCATGTTCCGAGAGCCGGCCTCCGGGCTGGTTATTGCGCGTCCGGCAAGCATAGTGCGAGACAACGCGCAGCGATGACACCCCGCCCCCTTCTGTCCCGACGGTGGGCAAAACCCCGCGCTCAACCCAAGACTTGAGCGCCGATGCAGTCCGGCAGTCCATCGTCGCTCGTGGGCTGAGTGTCACCCCTGCGACGGATTTGACCCGCACGCCCTCGTCGATACCGCAGGCCCCTGCCCCTTGGACAAGCCCCAGGACTTCGCCTTGGATCGCGGGATCGCTGCACACCTGTCCGCGCAATTGTTCCGCACGACGGGTGGCGGCAGCAGCCTCGATTGATGCAGGGCGCACGCTGGGGCGCAAAGAGCGGGGAACGGCATAGGAACTAAAGGCGGCAAGGCCTCTTCCGGCCTGGAATTGCGGCCGGGTCATCGTGCCATTCGAAAGCGCAAGGCTTTCAACGGGCCGCATCACCGGTCGCAAGCTTGGCTCCGCAGGCGCCACACCCGTTTCACGGGCAAGCGGGCGCACAGCCCAGAGGGGTTGCGTTTCCGCAAGATCAGTCTGTGTCGGCGTCGCGACAGTCGGGTTGGGACGGGCAATCGGTCTGACGTCGTCTTGGGCCATCAGCGGTGCCGCGAGCCAACAGGCGGCCAGCATTGCCGCCCAGCGCATCACTGCTTTTTCACCGAAGCACGACCAAAGTTAGGCGCATCCGTATCCTGTCCCGCCTCGATGATCCCGCGCCGGATCGACCGAGTGCGCGTGAAATAGGCATGCAGGTGATCGCCGTCGCCCTGCCTTATCGCGCGTTGCAGTGCAAACAATTCTTCGGTGAAGCGGCCCAGAATTTCCAGCGTCGCTTCCTTGTTATTCAGGAATACGTCGCGCCACATGACAGGATCAGATGCGGCAATACGGGTAAAATCCCGAAAACCCGCCGCCGAGAATTTGATGACTTCACTGTCTGTCACGCGGCTCAGGTCGTCGGCGACCCCGACCATGGTATAGGCAATCAAGTGCGGTGTGTGGCTGGTGACAGCCAAGACCAGATCATGATGCTCTGCATCCATCTCCTCAATCAGCGCTCCCATGCCGCGCCAGAGCGCTGCAAGGCGGTCCACCGCCGTGCGGTCGGCCCCCTCGGGGGGCACGATGATGCAGTAACGATTCTCGAAAAGTTCAGCAAAACCAGACCGCGGGCCGGAATGTTCGGTGCCCGCCAACGGGTGGGCAGGTATGAAATGGACCCCTTCGGGAATATGGGGGGCCACAGCCTCGACCACGGCACGTTTGACGGAACCCACATCACTGACAGTGGCACCGGCCATCAGGACCGGCCCGATTTCGGCCGCGACCGCGTCCATCGCGCCAACAGGAACGCAAAGGACGACCAAATCGGCACCCTCTACCGCCTCTGCCGCGGTATCATAGACCACATCACAAAGCCCGATCTCGCGGGCAGTCTGGCGGGTTTCGGAGGATTTCGCATAGCCTACGATTTCGCCAGCCAGACCAGCGCGGCGCATGGCATGGCTCATCGATGATGCAATCAGGCCAAGCCCGATCAGGGCCACACGATCATAAATCTGTGTCATTTGCCCGCGCCTTTGAACTGGGCCACGGCATGGGCAACACGGCGGCAGGCGCTTTCGTCACCCACTGTGATCCGCAGACATTGCGGCAGCCCATAGCCTGCGACCTGACGCACGATGATTCCCGCCTTGCGCAAATGTTCATCACAGGCTTGCGCTTCGGCTGCATCTGCAAAGCGTGCCAGGATAAAGTTTGCGGTTGATGTATCCGAAGGTACGCCAAGCTCGGCCAAAGCATTGGCCAGCCAGTCACGCCAACGCGCATTTTCGATCCGGCACTTTTCGGTATGCGCGGTATCACGCACAGCGGCTTCGGCACCGGCAAGGGCAGCCGAGGACAGGTTGAACGGCCCTCTGATCCGGTTCAGCACATCAATGACGGCTTGCGGGCCGTAGCCCCAGCCGACACGCAGACCGCCCAGCCCGTAGATCTTGGAAAAGGTCCGCGACATCACGACATTATCGCGGCTTTCCACAAGCGCTTTGCCCGCATCAAACCCGTCGACATATTCGGCATAGGCTCCATCTAGCACCAAAAGCGCCTGTGGAGGCAAACCATCCGCAAGGCGGGCCACCTCGGCATGGCCGATCATGGTGCCGGTCGGGTTGGCGGGATTGGCGATGAACACCAGCTTGGTCTTGTCGGTGCAGGCCGCAAGGATCGCATCCACATCAACGACACGTTCGTTTTCGCGCACCACCACGGGATTTGCACCGCTGGCATGGGCATAGATCGGATACATCGAAAAGCCGTGTTCGGTAAACACCACGTCATCGCCGGGGCCGGCATAGGCTTCGGCCAAAAGCTTGAGAACCTCACCGGAACCGACACCGCAGAAGACGCGGTCAGGATCAACGCCCCATACCTCGGCAATCGCGTGACGCAATGCGCTGTGATCGGTCGGCGGATAGCGGTGCAGGTCATGGCTTGCCCGCACGACAGCCTCTTTGGCGGCATCGCTCGCGCCCAGGGGATTCTCGTTCGAGGACAGTTTGAGGACATTGCTGATCCCGTCCAAATGAGAGGCCCCGCCCTTGTAAAGCGCGATATCCAAAATACCCGGTTGGGGTTCAATGCCGTCAGCCATATCTGGTCCGTTCCGTATCGTTTGGCCCGTTCTAGCGCCCTGTCCGCGCCAAAGCCAGTGCCAAGGTAGACCTGCGTCCGATCACGATGCGCCCTGTCATTTTCACAGGTACGCCGCGCCGTTCAGGTCGCAAGCACATTGCGGAACTGCCAAGGATCGCTTTCGTCGATATCCTCGGGGAAAAGCTCCCAGCGGTCTTGCAACGGGGTCCAGTCGGTATAGTGCGCCTCGACGGGGCCAAGATAGGGGCGCTGTACTTCCAGACAGCGGATATGATCCATCTCATCGGTTTCAACGATGCCCGCGTGGGGATTTTCCAGCGCCCAGACCATCCCAGCCAATACTGCAGAGGTCACCTGCAAGCCCGTGGCGTTCTGATAGGGGGCCAGCGACTTTGCTTCTTCGTTCGACAGGCGCGAGCCATACCAGAGCGCGTTCTTGTCATGCCCGTAGATCAGCACGCCCAATTCGTCGATGCCGGTGATGATTTCGTCCGGCTCGAGGATCTCATGGACAGTTTGCTGTTTGCCCGCGCCGAACATTTCATGCAGCGAAAGGACCGCATCATCAGAAGGGTGGTAGGCGTAGTGACAGGTCGGGCGATACTCTGGCGCCTCTGGGGCGCCGACGGTGTAATAGTCCGAGATGCTGATCGCTTCGTTGTGGGTGACGAGAAAGCCAAACTGCGGCCCGGGTGTCGGGCACCATGTATGCACGCGGGTGATCGCACCGGGACGTTCGAACCAGATGCCTGCCTGACAGCCCGTGTCATAGGAATGGGCGGTTTCGGGCATCCATCTCTCGTGTGTGCCCCAGCCCAGTTCCGCAGGCTGAAACCCTTCCGAGATGAAACCTTCGACAGACCACGTGTTCACGAATGTCCCGCGCGGGCGCGGCTTGGCGCGGGCTTGGGTATCACGCTCGGCGATATGCACGCCCTTGACACCCAGGCCTTGCATCAGTTTCGCCCAGCCGGTGCGGTCGGTCGGCATCGGGTCATCGCGCCCCAGATCATGGGAAAGCGTCATCAGGCCCTCCTTGACAAACCAACTCACCATGCCGGGATTGGCCCCGCAGCAACTCACGGCGGTCGGCCCGCCCGGATTGGCGGCTTTTTCGTCACGGACCTTTTGGCGCAGGGCATAGTTGGTACGGTCGGCGTTGTCGGGCGTTTCGAAATAGAAACCGGCCCAAGGTTCGACCACAGTGTCGATATAAAGCACACCCAATGCACGGCACAGCTTCATCAGGTCCAGCGAAGACGTATCGACCGATAGGTTCACGCAGAACCCCTTGCCTTCGGGGAAAAGCCCCGTCAGCACCTTGCGGTAGTTCGCGGGCGTCAAAGCCAGTTGGTGATGGGTAATCCCTTGCGCGGCCAGAAAATCGGCAGCGGCGGGATTGGGTTCGATCACACTCAGCTTGGCAGGGTCATAGTCAAAATGGCGCTGGATCAGCGGCAAGGTTCCTTTGCCGATCGAACCCAGACCGATGATCACGATTGGCCCGTCAATACGGCCATAGTTGGGGTAGTCAGTCATAAGTGCGCCCTTCGCATTGTGCGTGAAGGGCTCTGATATGCGATATGCACCCAAATGAAAATGCCGCAGGACCTGCGTTTTATGGCCGGTCGACCACCTCGACCGCCAGTACCGTTGGCAGATGGCGCGCGATTTCATCCCACGTGTCGCCTTCATCGATGCTCGCAAAGACCGATCCGCTGTTGGTGCCGAAATAAACCCCCGCCACGTCGCGCGCATCGCCGGCCATAGCCTGGCGCAGCACCGTGAAATAGCAGCTTTGTTGCGGCAGCCCGTCGCGCAAAGCGTGCCAGCTTGCCCCGCCATCGCGTGACCGCCAGACAGCCGCCGCCGCATCGGGTGGAAAGCGCCCTGCCATGTCGCCATTCAGCGGCAGCGTCCAGATCGTTTGGGGATCATGAGGGTGCACACGAATAGGAAATCCGAAGGTTGAAGGCAAACCAGCTGTGATGTCATCCCAACTGCGCCCGCCATCGGCAGACCGCCAGACACCGTGGTGGTTTTGCTGGTAGAGCAGGTCCGTCTGGCCCGGTGCGTGCACAATGTTATGCACGCAATGGCCGGTCTCGCCATCCCTTGGCGCGGCAGGATGGTCGTGATGGGAACAGCTTTCGGCGTTTGACAGCCTGTTGCGGCGCTCCCACGTCTGCCCGCCGTCTTCGGTTGCGAACACGCCGGCGGCCGAAATTCCGATCCACATTTTGGCAGGGTTATGGGGGTCGGTTGCGATGGAATGCAGCACAAGACCGGCAGCGCCCGGGTTCCAGCTATCGGCTGATGGATGATCGCTGAGCCCCTGCACGCGCGACCAGTTGACCCCGCCATCATCGCTTTGCAGCAGATTGGCGGGTTTGGTTCCTGCAAAGACTTTGCCATGCGCCGCATGCAGTGACCAGATTTGCGAAAACTCGGCGCCGAACGGCAGAGGCGTATCGGTCCAGCCGATCATTTGCGCAAAATCAGGATCATTTGCCGCCCATTCGTCCATGCTGCCTTTGGTCAACTTGGACAGGTCCCACGTCGCGCCTCCGTCCACAGACCGCCAGACGCCCGCGCCGTGCCAGTCCCCGCCACCGCCCGCCCAAAGCGTTCCGGTCTTGGCATCGCCGACAACATGGTTGATGGGCCAGCCCGCGCAGAACGGGCCGGTCACGGCCCAATCACCGCGGTCCGCACCACCCTTGATCAGGAACGCGCCTTTGGTGGTGCCCACCAAAACGGTCACACCGGCCTGCAACGTCATGTCAGCCTCTCTCGTCAGTGATGCGACAATCTATCACAGAGCAGCGACAGCACAAAGTCCTGAGTGTCGAAAGCAGTTGGCGGCAAAATGCAAAAGGCCGCGCAGTCGGGCGCGGCCTTTTGGTTGTGTTTCGCCTGGAACGAATTAGTTCTTTGCGTAGAATTCGACGACGAGGTTCGGTTCCATCGTTACCGGATATGGCACATCGCCAAGGCCCGGTGTGCGCACGAATTCCGCTGTCATCTTGGAGTGGTCGACATGCATGTAGTCAGGCACGTCACGCTCTGGCAGTTGGGATGCGACAAGCACCATTTCCATCTGCTTGGATTTCTGGCGGACTTCGATGATGTCGCCTTCCTTGACGCGGTAAGACGGGATGTTCACGCGCTGGCCGTTCACTGTGACGTGGCCGTGGTTCACGAACTGACGTGCAGCAAAGACCGTTGGCACGAACTTGGCGCGGTAAACGACAGCGTCCAGACGACGCTCCAGCAGACCGATAAGGTTTTCACCGGTGTCGCCCTTGACGCGTTCAGCTTCGGCATAAATGCGGCGGAACTGCTTTTCGGTCAGGTCGCCGTAGTAACCTTTGAGCTTTTGCTTGGCGCGCAGCTGGATACCGAAATCGGACAATTTGCCCTTGCGGCGCTGACCGTGCTGGCCGGGGCCATATTCACGACGGTTTACGGGTGACTTTGGGCGACCCCAGATGTTTTCGCCCATCCGGCGGTCAATTTTATACTTGGCAGCGGTACGTTTTGTCATACGCTGATCTCCTTCTTGCAGTTGCGAAGGGCGTTGTCCTTTTCCCGGATTTTGCCGAGACGACAGGGTTCCGCTTGCGCGGGCCACCAACACCAATGAAAGGCGGCTTATATAAGGGATTCTGGGGGTGTCAACGGGCCAGTGGTGCGCTGTTTATCTACCGCTATGCAGATGACGCATAAAAGTACATATTATGTCTAATTGTGGCCGAACAACTACGACATATAGTGTTCAGGAACAGTGATAAGGACTGGTTTTGCTGATTTTACCCATTTTCTTATTAACCAGTGTGGCAGCATTTTGGCTCTTGGCCCATCAGACAGTAAAGCGACGCTTTGCCGTTTTGAGGACAAAGCTCCCCGATGCCTACCACTCTGCTATTGCTGTTCCACCCGGTGAAGGCAGTACGCCTCAACTGGTTGCGCTCTGCATAGACCTGATGCGGAAAGAGCATTGTACATCCCCATTCAACACTCTGAGCACGCATGAACAAAAAATGGCGCTCCATGCTTATGCGATCCAAGTGCTTCCGACCTGGATGTCGAGATATGCCGCATTGGCCTTGTCACCCGCAAACAAGCGCCTCATCTCGCAGCTGCGTCAGGTAAAGTCGTCACGGCCAAGCCAGCCAAAAGTCTATTTTGGCGCCGTGAAGGCACAACAGCAATTGCGCTCGCGACCGGAAACCTAGAAACCTGCGGCTATGTCGCAGCGCCCTGCCCCGTATCAGTTCCTATACTTCGCTGCCGCCTTTGGCGCGGGCGGCTTGCTGTCGTTGATGGTGCTGTTTAACGGCACGCTTGCGGCATATGGATCGCTGCTGTTTTCATCATGGGTGCCGCATCTGACGGGATCAATTGCGGCGATCATCCTGCTTGTCGTCTTGCGTCCCAAGCGCGCGCAAACCCTGCGCCCGCCACTTTGGGTCTATTTGGGTGGCATATCCGGTGCCGTCACTGTGATGCTGACCTCGGCCACGATGAACACCGCGCTTGCCCTGTCCGGCACAATCGCGCTGGGACTGGCTGGACAGATGGTCTTTAGCCTCTTTGCCGACATACGCGGCCTTTTTGGATTGCCGCAACGGATGCCGACCGCGCGCGATTATGCTGCACTGACGCTGATTATCGCAGGCAGCCTGATCCTTATCTTTTTCGGGGGCAGCGCATGATCTGGTTTGCAGCCCTTGCCATCTTGGCTGGCGTTCTGGTGTCGCTCAGTCGGCAGATCAATGGACGGTTGGCGCTGTCCACGTCGGCGCTTGAATCCTCGTTCTGGAACCACCTTGTGGGTCTTGTCTTTATCACCATTGTCGCGCTGCTGATTGGCGGGCTTTTTGCAGGCGCGCCGGCGGCCTCGCCTTGGTGGGCCTATTTGGGCGGGCCTGTCGGCGTCATCTTCATTGCCGCTGGCAGTTGGCTGATTGCGCGGATCGGGGCCGCGCAAACGGCCTTGCTGATCATCGCGGGGCAGATGGTGTCTGGCGTCGTGCTGGATATCGCGATGGGCGCGCCCGGGAATCCTTGGGCAAGGATCATCGGCGTCGCGCTGATCCTTGCCGGCATGCTGGTATCGAGCGGCGCTAGATTACCTCTGAGGCGCTAGGTCTCTTTGCGATCATTCACGACGCCCAATGCGGCAACCCCCGAATTGCCCAGTTCTACTGTCGCGAAAGGGCCGCCAATGCACAGATTGGCAAGGTCCTTGTTATCCAGCGGCGGCGTCTTGGCAAAGACATCCTTGGCGAATTGCTCGGCGTTGTCTTTGGGCCTGAAACCCAGATGACCGGCCTTTGAGTTGTCCACGACAGCCCGATCGTTGTTTGACAGACCATAGACGACCGTGAACCCGACGACGGGGCTGTCGATGGAGCGTTCCACCAGATGGATCAGGTCATCATATGACAGCCAGGTGCCGATGCTGCGGGCATTGGTGGCCTGGGCGCAGGAAAAGATGCGCATGCAGACCGATTCAATGCCGCGCTTGTCCCAATAAAGGCTGGCAAGGTCCTCGCAAAAGCACTTGGCGAGGCCATAGTAGGTGTCAGGGCGATGCGGCGCATCCAAACCGATGGTATCGGTCTTTTTATGCATACCGACAGCATGGACCGAACTTGCATAAACCACCCGCTTGACACCGTGCCGATAGGCAGCTTCCCAGACGTTATAGGCACCGATGATGTTCGATTGCAGGATGTCGTCCCAAGGCGCTTCATCCCCGATGGCCCCGAAATGCACCACCATATCCGCGCCCGCTATAACCTCAAGCATCGCATCAAGGCTGGCAAGATCGGCCTTCACATAGCTTTCGCCAGGATAGAGTTTACCGATGTTGTCCGCGATATCGGTCGAGACCAGTTCATCACACATCTTGGTCAGCGGTTCGCGCAAATAAGACCCAAGTCGCCCTGCAGCCCCTGTCAAAACAAGTTTCTTCATCAGTTTTCCTTTCTTGTCGCGTCGCGCATCTGCGCGCGCAATGCATCGGCCCCTTTGGCCAGCAAATTCGTATCGGTGCCACAGGCCACAAAGGTGAAACCCTCGCGCAGCAATCTGGCGGCAAAGGCCGGATCGGTCACAAGCGTGCCCACGGGAATGCCTGCAGCCATCAGCTTGCCTGCGGCGGTCAGGATCAGGTCCCAGACCGGTTCTGACATATGTTGACCCAAAAGACCCATGTCTGCCGCGATATCTGCTGGGCCAAAAAAGATGCCGTCAACGCCGGCGACCTGTCCGATCTCGACCGCTTGCGCGACAGCGTGGCGCGTTTCGACCTGCAAGATCACGGCCGTTTCATCATTGGCCTTGGCGTAATAGTCGGTGATGCGCCCGAACTGGTTCGCGCGGATCGAACCTGCCACCCCTCGCACACCCTGCGGCGGATAGCGGGTCGCGGCAACTGCGGCTTGGGCCTCGGCGACCGACTGCACCATCGGGAACAACAATCCCGGCGCGCCGATATCCAAAAGACGTTTGACCATCACAGGATCATTCCACGGAGGGCGCACAATGGCTGTCGACCCATGCGGCGCAATGGCCTGCAACTGCCCCAAGACTGTTGCCACTTCCGCTGGTGCATGTTCCATATCGACCAGCAGCCAGTCAAAGCCCGCGCTCGCCACGACCTCGGCGGCATAGTTATTGGCCAGACTGATCCAAAGTCCGATCTGCGGTTGCCCCGCCCTGATCGCGGCAAGGAAGGGGTTGGCCCGCATCTTCATATCACAGCCTTTTCCATGAAGGCTTCACCGCGCGCGATCCGTCCGAAATGGAATGGGGTCAGATCAAGGGTGCGGTATTCCCCATAGGTGATCCACTCTGCCGTGCCGCGCCCCATCGCAGGCGACTGCTGGAACCCATGCCCCGAAAAACCGTTCACAAAGATGAAGTTTTCAACGCTGTCATGCGGCCCCAGAATAGCGTTCTGGTCAAGCGTGTTATAGGCGTAATGCCCGACCCATGAATTGCGTAGCTTGATCGCTTCGAACTGCGGAATGCGGGTCGCGACAGTGGGCCAGACCTTTTCTTCCCAGATGCTGTGATCTTCGACGAAATCATCATAAGCGACCGCAGGATCATCATCCGGCGGACAGCCCGCCATGTAATAGGTCCCGTCCGTGCGCATATGTACGCCCGAAGGGTCAATCGTCAGCGGCAGATCGCGGTCGAGCGGTTTTTCCGCCTCGAAGATAAAGGTATAGCGTTTGCGCGGTTCCACCGGAATGTCGATGCCTGCCATCCCGGCGGTCGCAGCGGCACGCGGGCCGGATGCATTGACGACGGTGCCACAGCCGATCACTTCGCCCGACTTCAGGATCACGCTTTCCACGCGCGTCCCTGCGGCATTACGGTTCATTGCGACGACTTCGTTGTTCACATATTCCACGCCGCGTTCCTTGGCGGACCTTTTCCACCAGTCAAACAGGGTGTTCCCGTCGAAATAGCCTTCGTCGATCAGGTTGTGATTGCCCGCGATGATATCATCCAACTGGTAGAACGGATAAGCGGCGGCGATTTCGTCCCGCGTCATATGCTTGGTCCCCGCGCCACAAGCTTCCTGCACCTTTTGGCTTGCACTGAGGGCCGCGGCAAATGCGGGCGTGTCGGCCAGATACATATAGCCAAAGCTATGCAGGCGCGGATGCGGCACCCGCGGATCACCACCCATGTAAGCGCGGAAGTTCTTCACGAAATCCGCGCCGAATTGCGACACCCGCACGTTGATCGCCGCGCTGAATTGCTGGCGGATGCAGGAATTGGTGTGCGAGGTCGAGGCGAAAGCATAGGTCGGATCCCGCTCGATCACGAGAATTGATCCGTCGAAGTCCGGGTTATCGGTCAGAAACCATGCCACGGACGACCCGAACATGGCCCCACCGACGATTACCACATCATAGCTGGAACGCGCAGGCGCTTGGCTCATGCGGTTTCTCCTTTTGCCACAGCCTCTTGGACGGCTTGCACTTCGGCTGTGCTCAGCCCGTAATCTTCCTGCGCAGCTTTGGCGGAAATATAGCCGCGCGCAAGATCGCGTTTGACGCTTTCAGGGTCTCTTTGGGTTGCAGGGCCATAACCCGCGCCCCCCGGCAAGGACAGCATCACGCGGCGGCCTTCGGGCACGAATTGCTTGCCCTTGCCCTGCATGGCGGTCCCGTCATCTTGTCCGATCACCGTAGGCGCACCATCGCCCCCGCCTTGCCTGCCCCGCGCGGGGTGGCGGACCCTGTCGAACATGGCGGAAAAATCAAACTCGTGGCCCGCAGCGGCACCAACTTCCATGAACTGGCCCAGGCCGCCACGGTACTGCCCTGCCCCGCCGCTATCAGGGCGCAATTCCTTGCGCCAGATGATGACGGGTCCGGTATGTTCGGTTGCCTCGATCGGCATGGTCATAACGCCGGAAGGAAAGGCGGTCGCGTTCAACCCGTCAACCGATGGGCGCGCCCCTGCGCCACCTGAATTGAAGGTCAGCACTTCGGACCTGCGGCCCTGATGCCCAGCCGCAGGGCGGAGCGAGACCTGGAAGTTGCACAGGCACCCTGCCCCCTCGGCCGGGACAGTCGCGGGCAGGATTTTATCCAGCGCATCGTAAACCGTGTCGGGGATCATATGCCCGATGATATGGCGCAGCGCGACAGGGGCGGGATGCACTGCATTCACGATGCTATCGACAGGGGCTGTCACCTCGAACGGGGCCAGCGATGCCGCGTTGTTGGGGATTTCCGGTGCGACCGCGCATTTGAGCGCATAGCAGGCATAGGCTTTGGTATAGACCAAAGGCACGTTGATGCCCTTTTTATCAAGGCCCGAGGTGCCTGCGAAATCGCAGATCATCCGGTCCGCCTCGATCGTCAGTTTGACCTTCAGATCAATGGGCGTGTCGAACCCGTCAATCCGCATCGCGCCGGTCGCCGTTTCCCGCGGCAGGGCCGCGATCTTCTCCAGCGTGGCACGGCGCGAGTTATCAAGGATGAAGTCACCGATGCCTTCCAGATCGGTCAGGTGGAATTCCTCCATCATCTCGGTCAGGCGGCGGTGGCCGATCTCGTTGCAGGTCGCCAGCGCATAGATATCGCCGATCAGCTGATCCGGTTCGCGGACGTTGCCGCGCAGCAGGCGGATCAGGGTTTCATCCACCTTCCCCTTATCGGCCAGTTTCATGATGGGGATATAGATCCCTTCCTCGTAAACACTGGCCGCATCGGCCCCGAACCCGCGCCCGCCGATATCGACGACATGGGCGGTACAGGCGAAAAAGCCCGCGTGCTGGCCGTTGTGGAACGACGGGCTCACGACGGTGATATCATGCAGGTGGCCGGTGCCTTCCCAAGGGTCGTTGGTGATATAGACATCGCCCTCGTGAATATTCTCGCGCCCGATCCGACGGATGAAGTGCGCGACGGCATCGGCCATGGCATTCACATGGCCCGGCGTACCTGTGACCGCTTGAGCCAGCATCAGCCCTTGCGCGTTATAGACCCCGGCGGACAGATCGCCCGCCTCGCGCACCGATGTGGAAAAGGCCGTGCGCACCAGCGCCTGTGCCTGCTCTTCCACGACCGAGATCAGGCGGTTCCACATGACTTGAAAGGCGACATTGCTCATGTCCGTTTCTCCCGAATGTCGATGGTGCCGTCAGGGCGCGCAACGGCCTCGCGGCTGGAGGGGATGACGATCGTTGTTTCGTCCTCGTGGATCAACGCAGGGCCAGCAACGGTATCGCCTGCGGCCAAAGACGTCCTTGCAACAAGTCTGGCATCGACGGATTTGGCGCGTGCCGGATCAAACAAAGACCGCGTTCCTTCACCTTCTGCTTTTTTCCCTTCCGGCGTCGCACCCAGTGGCGTGACCGCTGCCGGTTCTGTTGTCGCATTGACCGCCCAAACCGTGATTTCGATATCCATGCCTGCGACAGTCCGGCCAAAGAGAGCGGTATAATCCGCCTCGAACAATGCCTGAAACGTCGCAGCGTCGGGGGCCGCGGCCTGTGCGGCTGTCAGGCTGATCGGGATTTCCCAGCCTTGGCCGGTATAGCGCATATAGACCTTGTATTCCGCCATGATCGGCGCTGTCGCATCACAGGTGCGCACAAAGCTCGTGGCTTCCTCTTCCAGATCATGCAGCAGGGTTTGCACCCGATCCGGCGCAAAGGCGGACAGCTTCATGTAAACGCTGCGGGTCGCCTCGAAACTGAACGGCGCGCGCAGGAAACCGATGGCAGAGCCAACCCCCGCGCCGGTGGGAACCAACAGACGATTCACGCCCAGTTTTTCGCACAAGCGGCCCGCATGCAAAGGCGCCGCTCCGCCAAAAGCGATCATCGTATAATCGGTAAGGTCTTCGCCATTTTCCACCGCATGGACGCGGGCGGCGTTCGCCATGTTTTCGTCCACAACCTCGGCCAGACCAAAGGCGGCAGTTTGGGCGTCCATCTCAAGCGGCGCACCCAAAGTTTCCAGTGCCTTGGTCGCCGCATCCATATGCAGCGGGATCGACCCGCCCGCGAAATTGTCAGGGTCCAGCTTGCCCAAGATCAGATCTGCATCCGTCACTGCAGGGCGCGCGCCACCGCGCCCGTAGCAGGCGGGTCCGGGTTCGGACCCCGCACTTTCCGGTCCAACCCTGATCTGGCGCATCGAATCGACATGGGCCAGACTGCCACCCCCCGCCCCGATTTCCACCATATCGATCACAGGGATCGAGATTGGCATGCCGGAGCCTTTCTTGAACCGGTAGGTACGGGCGACCTCGAACACCCGCGCGGTTTTCGGGGTGTGGTTCTTGATCAGGCAGATTTTCGCGGTGGTCCCGCCCATGTCGAACGACAGAACCTTGTCCAGTCCGTAACGCGCCGCCAGCGTGGCGGCAAAAACAGCGCCACCTGCGGGACCTGATTCCACCAGACGGACCGGAAAATCGGCGGCACTTTCAAGGCTGATGATCCCGCCACCCGAATGCATCAGAAAGATCGGACAGCGCGTGCCCTCTTCAGCCAGACGGCCTTTGAGCCGCCCAAGGTAAGATTTCATCAAAGGTTTGATATAGGCATTGGCGGCGGTCGTATTGAAGCGTTCATATTCGCGCATCTGCGGCGAGACTTCGCTGGACAGCGACACCATCACATCGGGCAGCTTTTCAGCCAGCACATCGCGGATCATCTGTTCATGGGCGGCGTTCAGATAGGCGTGGATCAACCCGACCGCGATGCTGTCAAACCCGTAAGGTGCGATGTGATCGGCCAGTGCTTCGATCTCCGCCCGCTCCAGCGGGATCAGCACATCGCCGCGCGCATCAACCCGCTCGCGCAGCGTAAAGCGGTGTTGGCGCGGCAACAGTGGTTCGGGCAGTTGCAGGTTCAGGTCATATTGTTCGAACCGGCTTTCGGTGCGCATTTCGATGACATCGCGGAAGCCTTCAGTGGTGATCAGCGCGGTCTTGGCCCCGCGCCGTTCGATCAGCGCATTGGTCGCCAAGGTCGTGCCATGGATGATCTGGCCGATCTGCGACGGGGTGATGCCCGCCTTGGCGCAGACCTGATGCAGCCCGTCGATGATCGCATTTTCGGGGGCGGCATAGGTGGTCAGCACTTTGGTGGAATATTGCGCGCTGCCGACCTCCAGCACGACATCGGTGAAGGTCCCGCCAATATCAACGCCCAAACGAATATGATGCTGCATGACGGTCTTTCCTTGCTGCTTTTGCGGCACTCTAGGACGCGCCGGAAGGCAGTTCAAATGAATGGTGCAAAGCCGCGATATCGAACGCTGCTTCTTACTCTGCCTAAGATGAAAATCGGGCAAGGGACAGGGCAATCGCGACTGGCCACAGCGAATGACCAACGCTGGACTTGCATATAGTCCTACATCGTACTATTTAGTACGTAATCGAACTATATGGAGATGAACAATGAATAGAAGAAAGTTTCTCGCCCTTTCGGGCGGCGGTATTATTGTCGCTGCAACTGCAACTGTCGGGAGTATCGCAAGCCGGCAACCCACAGCAGCACTTGCCCCTTGGACGCAAGCAGGCGTGATCTATGACGAACCGCGCAAGCGCGCCTTGTCCTACGCGATCCTTGCGCCAAACCCGCATAACCGGCAGCCTTGGATGGTCGATTTGTCCACACCGGATCAGGTGGTGCTGAAGGTGGATACCAACCGTTTGCTGCCCCATACCGACCCGTTCAACCGGCAGATCACCATTGGATTGGGCTGCTTTCTTGAGGTGATGGTCATGGCTGCGGCGCAGGATGGTTTTGCGGTCGATCTGGATGTCTTTCCCCAAGGATCAGACAGGCTTGCCCTTGATGACCGTCCTGTGGCTATCGCAACATTCCGTGCCGACAACAGCATCACACCCGACCCGCTTTTTGCCTATCTGATGGACCGGCGATCGAACAAGGAACCTTTTGACACGACCCGCCCGCTTGCACCGGACGCGATCGCGCGAATCCGTCAGGCCGCAATTCATGGCAGCCGCGTTGCCGGTGACGCATCAGATGCCAGTATTGCGGCCTTGCGCAAACTGACCACCGAGGCACTGATCATCGAAATCGACACGCCCCATACGTTCAAGGAAAGCGTCGATCTGTTCCGCATCGGCAAGGCCGAGGTCGAGGCGAACCCTGACGGGATCGACTTTTCCGGCCCGCTCTTTGAAACCTTGGGGGCATTCGGGCTGATGACCCGCGAAGGCACCCTGGACCCGTCATCGACGATGTTCGCCCAAGGCAAGGTGGCGGTACTGGAAAACACACAGACCGCGATGGGCCATCTGTGGCAGGCCACAGCGGGCAACAGCCGTGCCGACCAGATTGCCGCAGGGCGCGACTGGGTGCGGCTGAACCTTGCAGCAACGGCTGCCGGTGTGGGGATGCAGCCGCTTAGTCAGGCGTTGCAGGAATATCCTGAAATGCAGGCCCATTTTGATCAGGTCCATGCGATGCTGGCGCAAGACGGCGAGACTTTGCAAATGCTGTGCCGTTTGGGATATGGGATAGAGATCAGCCCCAGCCCGCGTTGGCCGCTGGAGGCAAAACTGATCTGAGGTCTGCATGAACGACGAGGATAAACGCATTTTCCAGTTCTTCAACGAGGTTGGGATCATCAACCAGTTGGCGAGTGCTATCTTCTCGTCGCGACTTGCGGATGGCCTGCACATCTCGCATTTCGCGCTGCTGAACAATCTGGTGCGGATGGGGGATGGCAAGACACCTTTGATGCTGGCCAATGCGTTTCAGGTGCCAAAGACCACGATGACTCACACGCTGTCAGTCTTGGAAAAGCGCGGGGCGATCACACTCGCCCCGCACGAAACCGACGGGCGCAGCAAACTGGTCTTTCTGACAGATGAGGGCCGCGAGATACACGCCGCCGCCATTCACAGCATGGCTGACCCGATCCACAAGATGAAAAATGATCTGGGCGCAGACAGCTTTCTGGAATTGATGCCGGAACTGGCACGGATCAGAGCCTATCTGGACGATAACCGTGAAATCTAGCCAAAGGCTCTAATGGAAATCCCGCGACTTGGGGATCACACGCACATTGCGCGGGTGGCTGCCGCGCGGATCGTGGGGAATTGCTTTTCTGACCTCATCTGCACGGGCCAGCGGGGGCTCCATCACATCATGCGAAAGCCTTTCGAGTGCATCGCTCCGGTCGGTCAGGTGGTGGGCCACAACATGGATCACATCCGCATCGCGCTGCACCACGCCTTTCACGTCAATGACACGGGCGCGCATGATCACCTTGCGGTACGCCTCCATCACCTTGGGCCAGACCACAAGATTGGCAACACCGGTTTCATCCTCGAGCGTGATAAAGCACACACCCTTGGCGCTGCCCGGACGCTGCCGGATCAGCACGATGCCGGCCAGCTTGATGGATTGCCCGTTGCGCATCCGTTCCAGCATCGCTGTGGGCGTATAGCCTTGTTTATCCATACTGCGCCGCAGGAATGACATCGGGTGCGCCTTGAGCGACAGCCGCGTGGTTTGGTAGTCCGCAACCACCTGCTCACACACAGGCATCTGCGGCAGATCGAAACGGACCTCGGCCCCTTCGTCCGCATGATCGGCAAAAAGCGGCAGGTCCGGCGCATCGCGCAAGGCACGCGCATCCCAAAGTGCCTGCCTGCGATCCAGCGTCATCGACCGCACGGCATCGGCCGCCGCCAAGCGGCGCACCGTGCCTGCATCCAGCCGCGCGCGGTCTTTGAGATCGGCCAGATCGGTGAACGGAGCCTGCCGCGCATCCATGATCCGCTGCGCCATATCCTGACGCATCCCGTCGATCTGGCGCAGGCCAAGGCGCACGGCAAAGACCCCGGGTGTCACAGGCTCTAGCGTGTTGTCCCAATCGGAATAATTCACATCCGCCCCGCGCACGATCACCCCGTGTTCGCGGGCATCCCGCACGATCTGGGCGGGGGCATAAAACCCCATCGGCTGGGAATTGAGCAGTGCGGCACAAAAGACATCCGGATAGTGGCACTTGATCCAGCAGGAAATATAGACCAGCAGCGCAAAGCTCGCGGCATGGCTTTCGGGGAAACCGTAATCGCCAAAGCCCTTGATCTGGTTGAAACAGCGCGCTGCAAATTCCGGATCATAGCCGCGTTTGATCATGCGCCCGACCATCTTGTCCTCGAGCGCGCCGATCGTGCCGCGCGACCGGAAGGTGGCCATGGCTTTGCGCAGGTCATTGGCCTCTTTGGTGGAAAACTCGGCCGCGACCATGGCGATTTTCATCGCCTGTTCCTGAAAGATCGGCACGCCCAAGGTACGGCCCAAGACCTTGCGCAGCTCATCAGGGTCATGCTCTGGCCCCGGCGAGGGGTATTCTGTCGCCTCTTTTCCACTGCGCCGGCGCAGGTAGGGATGCACCATATCGCCCTGAATGGGACCGGGCCGCACGATGGCCACCTGAATGACCAGATCGTAAAACTCGCGCGGTTTCAGACGCGGCAGCATGTTCATCTGGGCGCGGCTTTCGACCTGAAAAGTGCCCAGACTGTCGCCACGGCACAGCATGTCATAGACCGCAGGGTCCTCTTTGGGGGTGGTGGCAAGGGTCAGTTTGCGCCCGTGATGTGCTGCGATCAGGTCAAAGGCCTTGCGGATGCAGGTCAGCATACCCAGCGCCAGAACGTCGATTTTCAAGATGCCCAGCTCGTCGATATCGTCCTTGTCCCATTCGATGAAACTGCGCTCTGGCATGGCGCCATTGCCGATGGGCACGGTCTGGGTCAGGGGGTTTTCGGTCAGGATGAACCCGCCCACATGCTGGCCCAGATGGCGCGGCATTCCGATCATCTGGTCAGCCAGTTTGATCGTGCGGGCCATCAACGGGTCGCGCAGGTCGATCCCCGCCTCTGCCGCCTCGCGGGTGCCGACCTCGCGGCCCCAACTGCCCCAGATGGTTTTCGACAGCGCCGTGGTGATATCTTCGGACAGGCCCATGACCTTGCCCACCTCGCGCACCGCCATGCGCGGGCGATAGTGGATCACAGTGGCGCAAAGGGCCGCACGGTCGCGCCCGTATTTGTCATAGATGTGCTGGATCACCTCTTCGCGGCGTTCATGTTCGAAATCCACGTCGATATCGGGGGGTTCCTTGCGTTCCTCGCTGATGAACCGTTCAAACAGCAGATCGTTCTTGTCGGGGTCCACGGCTGTGACCCCCAGCACATAACACACGGCGGAATTGGCGGCAGAGCCTCGCCCCTGGCACAGGATCGGCGGATTACACTCATAGCGGGCGAAGTTGATGATGTGATGGATGGTCAGGAAGTACTGCGCGATATCCAGCTTTTCGATCATGGCGAGTTCCTTGTTCAAGGTCGCGGTGATCTTGTCTGGCACACCTTCGGGATAGCGCCACTGCGCCCCCTTCCATGTCAGTTCCGCCAGATAGTCTTGCGGGCTGCGCCCTTCCGGCACGGTCTCGCGGGGGTATTCATAGGCCAGTTCGCGCAGATCGAAATCGCAGGCATCGGCCACGTCGCGGGTCGCGGTGATCGCATGGGGCCACTGCGCGAAAAGCCGGACCATCTGGGCCGGTGACTTGAGGTGCCGTTCGGCGTTTGCATCCAGCAGATAGCCTGCTTTGGTGATCGTCGTTTTATGCAGGATACAGGTCATCACATCCTGTAAAGGGCGCCGGTCGGGGGCGTGGTAATGCACATCGTTGGTCGCCAGAATGGACATATTATTGGCGCGGGCGAGTTGATCCAGCCGGTTGATCCGCGCCCGATCATCGCCACGATAAAGATAGCTGGCCGCGATATGCTGAAGCGTCGGCAGCGCCCGTTTGATCCGGCGCAGGCCCGCTGTGAAATGGTCCAGATCATCCCCCGGCACGGCGATCAGCTGTACATCCGCGCTATGCTGGGCCAGATCGTCCAGCGTGATGTCGCACACGCCCTTTGCCTGCCACGCGCCATCCACGCCATGCCTTTTGCCTTTCGACAAAAGCATGCAAAGCCGGCCGTAAGCGGCCCGATTGCGCGGATAGGCCAGAAATGCCTCGCCTGTGACCAGCTGCAAACGGCAACCGATCACAGGGCGCATATTGGCCTTGCGCGCCGCCGCATGAAGCCGGACGACACCGGCCATGGTGTTAAGGTCCGCACAGCCCAGCGCGTCATAGCCCAAGCCCCAAGCGGTGGCGGCAAGGTCAACCGCATCAGACGCGCCGCGCAGGAAGGAAAAGCAGGTGGTGATACCAAGCTCGACAAAAGCCGAGGGGGGATTTGGCGGGAAATCCTCATCCTCCAGCGTGCGGCGGGGGTGCTGGTGATCGTTTTCAGGCACGGTCACCCCCCATCACGCGAACATCCCGTGCACAAACCAGCGCGGATCGCCGCCGCGCCCGTCCTCGTGCAGGCCTTCGCGGTAAAGCCATAACCGCAGCCCCGCCTGATCCTCGACCTTGAAGTAATCGCGCAACCGCGTGCCGGGGCGGTCTTTCCACCATTCGGGCGCAATGCGTTCGGGGCCTGCATAACGGGCCACCCGGTGCGTTTGCCTGCGCCAGACAAATTGCGCAGGCGGACCTTCGGGGACAGCGTAGAGCACACGCACCTCTTCAGGATGATCCAGCAGGCGAAGCGGGCGTTCCTTGGTCAGGAGCACCGCAGTTTCCGGCACTTCGGCAAGGGCTGCCACCTGCGCCTCGGCCCTTTCGGGCACATGGCTTTGAAGCAAGACGGGGCGGGCCACAGCGCGGGGGCCGAATTTGGCCGTCAGGCGGTCGATCAGCAGGTTCAGATGCAGATCATCCTCTGCCCCGCCCTCCAAGCGGTTCTGCTGATCCGGCATATCCTCGACCGCACCTGCCGCCAGTGTGATCAGATCAAAACCAAAGCCCGGATTGATCTTTTCGACCTTATCGCGGAACAGGCTGTGCAGATGGACGGGATCGCGGGTCGGCGCAGAGGTCGCCACGTCGATATGGCTGACATCACCATCGGTTTTATAGACGATCAGATGCAGGCGGCGACAGCCCTGCCCCGCCTGCTTTAACTGGTCGCATAACTCTGCGCAAAGCTCCGGCAGATGCGGGGTGGGATCAAAGATCGGCTCGGCCAGTCGGGCCTGCACGCGGATCTGCGGCTTTGCCTCGACGCTTGATACCGGCTCGGCCAGCTTGCCCAAGGCCTGATCCAGCCGCAAAAGCGGATTGGCCGACAGGCCCGCCTTGACGAAACGGCGGGTCAGGGACAGGCGCGGCACATCCATCACCGCACCAATGGTTTTCAGCCCCAGACGGCGCAACAAAAGCACGGTTTCAGCGTCAAGGCGCAGACCGGTCACAGGTAAAGGGCCCAGCTTGAAATAGGCCTCCTCCGGCCCGCAGATCGACCGGACCGGACCATAGCGGGCCAAAGCCCAAGCCGCCCCCCATGTGGGCGCCACGGCCAAGCGCGATGTCAGGCCCAGCAAAGACAGCTGGGTTTCCATCGCGACCAGCATTGCAGCTTCACCCCCCATCAAGTGATCGGCACCTGTGGTGTCCAAGATCACCCCATCCGCGCCATCGCGCACGGTCCAAGGACACCAGCGCCGCGCCCAAAGCACCAGACGATCCAATGCGGCGCGATCCCCCGCCTCATCCGCATAATGGACCTGCAATTCAGGGCAAATGGCGCGCATATCCACCACCCGCGATCCGGGATGAATACCCGCCATACGGGCCGTGCGATTGGCGGCATGGATCACCGGACCATGCTGACCTTCGCGGGCCAGCACGACCGGCAGATCATCCGGCGGCGCGTTCCCTTGGCGCTCCATCGCCTTGGTCCAGCGTTCGATCGCGAACTGGGGCAGACAGATCGACACGATCCGCCGCGCGGTCATAGGTGGCCACCCATTGCCCGGGCTTGCTGTGGCGCGACCGAAACAGGTCGAGCGCCCAGCGCGGATCGCCGGGGGCCTGGATATCGTGGGGATGCGGGGCGGAGGGAAGAGAGGCGATACGCCAGCGGTCGCGCGCAGCACTCAGGTCGGGGCTGGCGGCACGGCGGATCAGCCAGCACGACACATCCGCAGCCTCCGCGCGCAGGGCCAGACGCTTGGTCGCGGTGAAATCCAAAGCAGAAGGATCGCCCCAGACCTCGCCAATCACGGCGGCCAAGCTGCGGCAGCGCAGCCCGTCCTCCATCGCCCAAAGCACATCGGCGGCGCGCGCGAGATCGACCATGATGATCGGGCGCTTGGTCCCGACGCCAGCTAGCATGGGCCGCCCCGCCTCCTTGCGGGACAAACGGTCCTGCACCCACAGGATCGGGGCATCGGTGCGGGGCAATCGGGACAGGATAAAGCCGATGGCACTGGCATCTGTGGGTGTGCCGGGAAACGCCTCCGACAGGGTGCACGCAAGCGCGACAGGCTGTTGCGCCTGCCCTGCCAAACCTTTGTGCACACGAAGCAAACCCATACACGACACACCGAATCCCTACTAAATGTTCTTCTTTTGTTCTAATTTAGAGCCGCCCGTTTTGCAATCTCGGGATTGCAGGATGACAGCCACGAAAGGCCGCAGGACAACAAACAGGATGCAAAGGCAGATTCTGCTTGTGATCGGGCAAATGTTCCTGCTAGACCCGCCAGCGGAGACGTGGCCGAGTGGTCGAAGGCGCTCCCCTGCTAAGGGAGTAGGCGGGAAAC
>NZ_JANQTS010000014.1 GCF_030731595.1 Yoonia sp. | reverse complement strand
GTGCGGCAGACCCTCAGCGGCGAGACCTTGTCCGCCATTGGTCCGAGGACAATGGTCGAGCGAGCGCCGGGTTTGCCGCACTTTGGGTCAGCACCGCTCAACGCAGCGCAAGGTGCCTTGCGGTTTGCCGGATGAAGTCCGGTTGACCGAGGACATCACCGCGTTGGCCGAAGAGTATGGGCGCTATGGATACCGCATGATCACCGGACTGCTGAACAACAGCGGCTGGCATGTGAACCACAAGCGCCCCTCTCGGCAGATTTGCAGTGCAAATCGCCTGCCGGGCAATGGTCGAACGGATCTGGCGGCAGGAAGGGCTGAAGGTCCCCCAAAAGCAGCCCCAGAAAGGTCGGCTCTGGCTCAATAACGGATCGTGTGTCCGGCTGCGGCCAGAGCGCCCGAACCACGTGTGGTCCTATGATTTTGTCCAGGATCGCACGCACGACGGGCGGGTCTTCCGCACGCTCAACATCATAGATGAGTTCACGAAGGAGGCGCTGGTGATCCGCGTTAAACGCAAACTGAATTCGACAGATGTGGTCGACGCCCTGACCGATCTGTTCATCCTGCGCGGTCCACCGGAATACATCAGATCCCCCTCTCGGGACATTGCTGCGCAATGCCCTGCCGGACAATGGACAATGGCGCGGAGTTCATTGCCAAGAAGGTGCGCGCCTGGATCGGTGCCGTAGGCGCGAAAACCGCATTCATCAACCCAGGCTCACCGTGGGAGAACGGCTACTGCGAGAGCTTCAACGCCCGTTTCCGCGATGAGCTCCTCAACGGAGAGGTCTTCACCACGCTGCACGAGGCCCAGATCCTGATCGAACGCTGGCGGCGTCACTTCAATACGGTCAGACCGCACAGCGCTTTGGGATACCGGCCACCAGCGCCGAAGAGCATCGTCCCGATAGACCAAAGGCCAACCATGCATTAACATTCAAACTGGACCACCCAATGGGGGCACTCCAGTCCTGTGGCGAACGCGGTGAAAGCGCCAAGCTGCGGAAAAAAACCGGTATGACGCTGGATGTCGTCAAATCGGCCCGTCGAGCCAAGGCGAAGGCTGCGGTCAAGGTGCTTGGCGTGCAAGATATAGATGGATGGATCTGGGGGATTACCCACTGCGCCTGTCGGATGCCGACAAGATGCTTCTGGTCGATACCATCTGCGCCGTGCAGCCTGCATTTATGATGAGCCATAGTGCCTACGACCCTTACAACACTGACCATATGTATGCGGCCCAAGTGGCTTTGGAATATCGCATTATCGCGCAGGCTTGGGGGCATGACCCCGGACAAAAAAGGTGCTCGCTGCGCCGCAGCTTAATCTGTTCGAGCCGCACCAGACGGAACAGATCGGCTGGAAGCCGGATGAGTTTCTCGACGTTACCTTGGTCTGGAACAAAAAACGCGCCATCATAGCGTGTATAGATCGGCAGGAACATCTATGGGAG